>NZ_JBWZCK010000009.1:0-237134 GCF_059383555.1 Pseudarthrobacter sp. MDT1-56 | reverse complement strand
GATAATTCAACCGCCCCACCGCATTCTTCGACTTCGACACCACCCACACCCCACCATCGTTCAACTCCACCTCAGTGGTCTTAAACCCCGGATAGATGATGGCGCCCGTAATCAGGACGGCGGACGCAGCAGCAAAGCCGGTTCCAGCCATAAGACGGCGGCGGCGGGCGGTGAGAGGGCGCGCCGCACCCCGTCGGCGGGTTTTTGGCCGCAGGGCGTCCAGGAATGTCTTCATGTGTGCGGTGTCCCCCAGAGTCACGGCATCCACGCACTGGGCATCGGCCCTGGCTGGTGTCGGATTACTCGACTATCGCATATTAGCTATCGATTAGAGAAACCCTGGCGGGGTCATGTCCGGCAGGACCGGCATCGACGCAGCTCAGGGGCCACTTAATCGAGGACCAGTCCGCGGCCGCTGCCGCGTCGCAGCTCCACCGGGTGGATTTCGCCGAAGCCCCGGACGTCCTCCGCCGGCCGCGGATGCAGGACGAAGCGGTCGTCCTGCTCCAGCGCGGCCGCCGTCATGGAGTCCACCAGAACCGTTCCCGGGTCCGCCAGCGCGGTGAGCCGCGCCGCCAGGTTGACCGTCGGACCGTAGATGTCGCCGAGCCGGGAGAGGATCCGGCCCCACACCATGGCCACTCGGGCCTGCGGCAGGATCTCGTCGTCGGTGAATGCCTGGCACAGGGCCAGGGAGATCTCGGCGCCGGCCGCGGGGGTCTCGGCGATGTACAGGACCTCGTCGCCGACCGTTTTCACCAGGCGACCGCCGCCCACCGAGATGATCTCGGCGCATTTGTTCTCGAAGCGCTGCACCAGCTGCGCGAGGGTCTTTTCGTTCATCCGGCGGGACAGGCTCGTGTAGGAGACCAGGTCCGCGAATCCGACGGCCCGGGCCAGCGGCAGCGGGGCGTCATCCTCGTCGCCTTCGCGGCCTTCCTCGCTGGACGCCAGCCCGGCCTCGGCGCGCACGGCAAGGCGCTGGACGCCGGCATTGAGCTGGCGGCGCCAGGAGTAGAGCAGCATTTCCTCGAGCGCGTCCACGAGGGACGGCAGTTCGCCCACCAGGCGCTTGCGGGCCACGGCGTCGGTGACGCCCTGGTTCTGGACCATGTCCTCGACGAGGGCTTCGACCTGCCAGACCACCATGCGGTCGGTCATCTGGCCGATGGCGCGGGTCACGGAGATGGCGGCTTCCTCGGTGAGTTTGCCGGCACGGACCAGGTCAACGATGGTGTTCAGCGCGGCCTGGTCGCGTTCGGTGAAGGCTACGTCCTCGTCCCCGATGTTGGGGAAGCCCAGGGCGCGCCAGAGTTTCCGGGCGGAGAGCAGTGACAGTCCGGCCCCGGAGGCGACTTCACGGCGGCGGAGCTTGCGTTCCCCGCCGAGTAGCCGCTGCTCGAGGGCTTTCAAGGCAACACGTTCGGCGGACATGGTTCCGGTGGGCGGCGCGGCAGCAGTCCCTGCGGTGTTTTCGGGTCCGGCGTCGGCGTCGTCATCGAACTCGGCGTCGGATGGGTCCGAGTCGGCGTCCACGGAGTCGGCGTCCTCGGGTTCAGCGGGTGCATCGCCGGGCTGCTCGACAGCGGCGGCGTCCGCGGCGTAATCAGCGCCTTCGGCGATGGAATCGAGGACGGCTGCTTCGAGGCTGGCGGTCTCGACGAAGGCATCGGAAACGTTCGACGGCTCCTCGGCCAGCAGTCCCGTGTCGCGGTGTACGTTCTCAGCGCTCATCTCTTCCACCTTCTCTCGTCTCGTCAGGCCAGGGCCCGTCAGCGTTGTACGGCCCTCCCCCGGCGCCCAGAACCCCGCCCTGCGGGAGGTCATGGATGGCGTCGAGGATGAAGTTGCGGAACATCGCCGCTTCCGGAACGTCGGGGACCACCGTGCTGGAGGGGTACCCGGTATCCAAGGATATATTCCCGGACCGCAATACGCGTTGGAGCAACGACTGATGGATGACCACATTACGAATGGTGGCCAGCGAGACCTGCTGGTCGCGCCGCCGCAGCATGCCGTACCGGGCAACCAGCCGCTGGCTCGTCAGGGTGTACTTCGTGGCTTGCCAGCTCATGACCCTCGGCAGGCAGTAGCCCAGCAGCACCCAGGCCGCCAGGGTTATGCAGGCACCGATCAGCCAGGGCGTCCACTCCCTGGTGGATGCCCTGATCAGCGGGACCAGCTGGGCCGGTCCGCCCTTCACAATCCAGGCGCTGGCGTAGGCGGCCAGCGCCGGAACCAGGATAAACAGCAGCGCCGGGACAATCAGGGTCCTGGGTTGCGGCCGGGTCACCACAATGACTTGCTCGCCCGGGAAAAGCTCTTTACGCATAACCGCTTTCGTGGTCCGCATTCTGGACGGGAGGCGTCCAGGGCCGCAGGTGCACCACATCGCCGGCCGTCACCACGTGCTCGTGCCCTCCGGAGTCCACCACCATCAGTGAGCCGTAGTCATCCAGGCGGGTGGCGTGGCCAATGATTTCGTGGTCCCCGGGCAGCTGGGCGCGGACGTGTTTACCCAGCGTCGTCAGCAGGTGCTCGACCCGTTTGTGCAGTGAGGGGCCGCCGGCCATCCCGGCGGTGGGATCGCCGTCGGCGTTGCAGAAGCTGCGGTAGAGCGTGGCGAAGCGGGACAGGTAGCTCATGAGCAGCACGGTCCGGTCCACCGTCGTCGGGTGTTCCAACAGGACGGACGTGGCTGTGGGCACCGGGAGTTCGGCCTCGGTGAGGGTGACGTTCAGTCCGGTCCCCAGCACGACGGGCGGCACGGCGCCGCCCGTCATCGGGCCCAGCTGGGCCAGGATGCCGGCAATCTTCCGGCCGCGCACCAGGACGTCGTTGGGCCATTTGAGTTCCGCCGGGATGCCGGCCGTTTCCAGCAGCGCTTCACGCAGTGCCAGTGCAGACAGCAGTGAGAGCCAGGAGTAGCTCTGGGTCGGCAGCGGCCGGCCCTCGGCGTTGACCGGGCGCAGCACCAGCGAGACGGAGACGGAGCTGCCGGCCGGCGCCTCCCAGTGCCGGTCCAGCCGGCCGCGGGCGGCGCTCTGGTATTCGGCGGTCAGCACGGTGAGGTCCGGATAGGCAGCGGGATCCTCGGTGACGCCGCGCAGCAGATCCGCATTGGTGGAACCGGTGGAGTCCACCACGGTGAGCCGCGGAATGCCGTTGGCGGAAAGGAACGCCTCATCACTGAGGGCGTTCACATCAAGGGGCGGACGGTCCGGGGCTTCCTGCGCGGCTTCCATGCTTTGAATCCTACCGAGTCACGCCGCCGCCGGCTCCGACACCGACCCGAAGGAACGTCCCCACTTTTGAATGCCCCCAACGGCGGGTTGGCCCGAAACGCCGCGAATTTCCGGCGTCGAACCCGCAATAGTGGGGAATTTCGGCGGCGCCTGCCGTTCACTGGAACATCGGAAGCCGCAGGAAACTCAGAGGAAGATGTCAGGAATCAGCTTCTCTTCCGGAGCGCCCAGGCTGTACGGGGTGAAGTCCGTGACCCCGGCGGCCGCGAGGACCTGCTCGTCGGTGTAGAAATTTCCGCTCCAGCTGCCCGATTCCGGGATGGCGTTGCTGCTGGTCAGGACGGCGTGGGCAGCATCGGCCATGATTTCGGGTCCGCGGGCGCCCCGGACGATCTTTTCGCCGCCCGGCATGTTGCGGATGGCGGCCGTGTTGATCAGGGTGCAGGGCCACAACGAGTTGACGCTGATGTCGTCGACCTTCAGTTCCTCGGCGAGTCCCAGGGTGGTCAGGCTCATGCCGTACTTGGCCATCGTGTACGCCAGGTGCATGCCGGCCCACTTGGGGTCCAGGTTCAGCGGCGGGGAGAGTGTCAGGATCTGGCCGGCGTCGGATTCGCGCAGCGCGGGCAGGGCGAGCTTGGAGAGCAGGAAGGTGCCGCGGACGTTGATGTCCTGCATCAGGTCGTAGCGCTTCATGTCGACGTCGTCGGTCTTGGACAGGTCGATCGCGGAGGCGTTGTTGATGACGATGTCGATCCCGCCGAATCGCTGGACGGCGGCGGCCACCGCGCCGGCGACGTCGGCGTCGTTGCGCACATCCCCGACCAGGGGCAGGGCCTGGCCGCCGGCCGCCTCGATCTGTTCGGCGGCGGAGTAGACCGTGCCTTCCAGCTTGGCGTGCGGCTGGCCGGTCTTGGCCATCAGGACGATGTTGGCGCCGTCGCGCGCGGCGCGGGTGGCGATGGCCAAGCCGATGCCGCGGCTTCCCCCCGAGATCAGGATGGTGCGGCCCTGGAGGGAACCGGCGGCCTGGTAGGGCCCTGCAGCGGTGCCCGAAGCGTCGTTGCTCGAAGTCATGAGGACACTCTAACCGACGAATGTTACTGGTGAGTAACATTGGCGTGGCGCGGGCGTGGGGACGGCCCTGGCCGATGCCGACGTCGTGGTCCGGGTGAGAGTTGGGGCGAATATTGTAGGTTTTCTACAGCGGCACGGGCCAATAGCGTCACTAGACTTGCCATCAAGGCCCGGCTTTTGTGGATACCAGCTAAAGCGCCACGCAGGACAGGGCCGGCGCACCCCAGCACCCCAGCACCACTCGATTCAGCAGAACATCAGCTACAGAGCCGGAGACACTTGATGAGCCACGATCTGACCACGACCGCGGGAAAGATTGCCGACTTCCGCGACCGCCAGGCCCGTGCTGAGCAGCCCTCCGGCCCGGAAGCGATCGAGAAGCAGCACGCGCGCGGCAAGAACACCGCCCGCGAGCGCATCGACCTTCTGCTGGACGCCGGCTCCTTCGTCGAGTTCGACGCGCTTGCCGTGCACCGCTCCACCGCCTTCGGCATGGAAAAGAAGAAGCCGCTCGGCGACGGCCTGGTGTCCGGCTACGGCACCGTGGACGGCCGCCCCGTGGCCGTGTACAGCCAGGACTTTTCCGTCTACGGCGGCTCGCTGAGCCAGGTCAACGGCGAGAAGATCGTCAAGGTCCAGGAATTCGCGCTGCGCAACGGCTGCCCCGTGGTGGGCATCCTCGACGGCGGCGGCGCCCGCATCCAGGAAGGCGTCGCCTCGCTGGCGATGTTCGCGGACATCTTCCGCAACAACGTCCATGCCTCCGGCGTCGTCCCGCAGATCTCCCTGATCATGGGCCCCTCCGCCGGCGGCGCGGCCTACTCCCCCGCCCTGACCGACTATGTGGTCATGGTGGACAAGACCTCGCACATGTTCATCACCGGCCCGGACGTGATCAAGACCGTCACGGGTGAAGACGTGGACATGGAAACCCTCGGCGGCGCCCGGCAGCACAACGCCAACACGGGCACCTCCACCTACCTCGCCTCCGATGAGGCCGACGCCATCGAGTTCGTCCGCGAGCTCCTGGACTTCCTGCCCTCCAACAACCTCGCCGAAGCCCCCGTGCTGGAGCACACCCAGGAGCTGGAGCTCGACGACGAGGACCTCGCCCTGGACGCGCTGATCCCGGACTCGGCCAACCAGCCGTACGACATGCGCAAGGTCATCGAGCAGATCGTGGACGACGCGCACTTCCTGGAGATGCAGTCCCTCTACGCCCCGAACGTGATGATCGGCTACGGCCGGGTCGAGGGCCACACCGTGGGCATTGTGGCCAACCAGCCGATGCAGTTCGCCGGCACCCTGGACATCGCCGCCTCGGAGAAGGCCGCGCGCTTTGTCCGCCACTGCGACGCCTTCAACATCCCGATCATTACCCTGGTGGACGTCCCGGGCTTCCTGCCCGGCAAGGACCAGGAATTCCAGGGCATCATCCGCCGCGGCGCGAAACTGCTCTACGCGTACGCCGAGGCCACCGTGCCGAAGCTGACCGTCATCACCCGCAAGGCCTACGGCGGGGCGTACATCGTGATGGGCTCCAAGAAGCTCGGCGCGGACCTCAACCTGGCCTGGCCCACCGCGCAGATCGGCGTCATGGGAGCCCAGGGCGCCGTCAACATCCTGTACCGCCGCGAGCTCGCCGCCGTCGCGGCGGACGGCGGCGACGTCGAGGCCAAGCGCGCCGAGGTCATCCGGCAGTACGAGGAGGAGCTGCTGAACCCCTACCAGGCCGCCCAGCTGGGCTATGTGGACGCGGTCATTGCCCCGTCCGAGACCCGGGTGCAGATCATCAAGGGCCTGCGTGCCCTGCGGGACAAGCGCGCCAGCCTGCCTGCCAAGAAGCACGGGAACATCCCGCTGTGATCCCCACCGGCTCCCAACCTTCGCAAGTCCCCACCGGCTCCCAGCCCGCGGCTGAGTCCGGGGAGACGCCGGCGGCAGAGCAGCCCCTGTTCGCCGTGGTCAAGGGCGAGCCGACGCCGGAGGAGCTCGCGGCGCTGGCCGCCGTCGTGCTGTCCGTGGGCAGCGGCGAACCGGCCGAGCCCCAAAAGCCGAGCGCCCGGCACTGGATCCGACGGCAGCAGCTCCAGCTGACGCCGAAGCCGGGGCCCGGGTCATGGAAGCGCAGCCGCGGCTGAGGCACCCGAGCACCTGAGCCGCTGACCCGCTGACCCAATGGGAAAAGTGCAGCAACCCTTTCATAACAGCCCGGGCCCGGCTAGTGTCTTTCGGGTGACTACCGAACCCATTGAAAACACTGCCGCCAACGACAAAGTTCCAGCGCGCCCGCACACCGCCATCGACGCCGTCGCCGATGCCTTCACGGACACCCTGATCCGGCTTAACCCGAGCTTCGCCACCGAACTCGGGCTCCCCGGGCACGAGACCGAATACCAGGACTTCTCCCCCGCCGGGCACGAGGAGTTCGCGGTTGCCGCACGCGAGGCCCTGGCGGCCCTGGACGGTCTGGAACCGGCCGACGACGTCGACGCCGTCACCCTCGATGCCATGCGCGAGCGCCTGGGCCTGCAGCTGGAACTCCACGAATCCGGCTGGGACCTGGCAGAGCTGAACAACATCGCCTCCCCGGCGCAGGAGATCCGCGCGATTTTCGACCTCATGCCGATGGACACCGCGGCGCAGTGGTACCACATCGCGGGCCGTGCGCACAACGTTCCCGCCGCGCTGGACGGTTACATCGTGTCGCTGCGCACCGCCCTGGAGGCCGGCAAAGTTGCCGCCGCGCGCCAGGTGAAGATCGTGGTCGAACAGACCACCAAGCACGCCGCGGAGGATGGTTTCTTCGCGAAGCTCGCCGCCAACGCCAAAACCGCGGACGGCCCGCTGCCGGAGGACGTGCAGTCCAGGCTCGACGCCGGCGCTGCCTCCGCACGCGTGGCCTACTCCCGGCTGGCCGGCTTCCTGGAGTCCGAACTGCTGCCCGTCGCCCCGGAGAAGGACGCCGTGGGCCGCGAGCGCTACTCGCTGGCCTCCCGCGCGTTCCTCGGCGCCGCGGTGGACCTGGAGGAAACGTACGCCTGGGGTGTACAGGAACTCGACCGCCTGATCGCCGAACAGGAGCGGGTGGCCGAGGAAATCCGCCCCGGCGCCACGATCGAGGAAGCCAAGGAGATCCTAAACAACGACCCCGCCCGGCAGCTTAAGGGCACCGACGCCCTCCGGGTATGGATGCAGGAGCTCTCCGACCGGGCCGTGGCCGACCTCGCGGGTGTGCACTTCGACATCCCGGACGTGATGAAGACCCTGGAATGCAAGATTGCCCCGACCGACGAGGGCGGCATCTACTACACCGGCCCCTCGGACGACTTCAGCCGGCCGGGCCGCATGTGGTGGTCCGTCCCGCCGGGCGAGGACACCTTCACCACCTGGGCCGAGACCACCACGGTTTATCACGAAGGTGTCCCGGGCCATCACCTGCAGGTAGCGACCGCCACCTACCGCCGCGAGTTGCTGAACAAGTGGCGCCGGAATGTCTGCTGGACCTCCGGGCACGGCGAAGGCTGGGCACTCTACGCCGAGAAGCTGATGCAGGAGCTGGGCTACCTCAAGGATCCGGGCGACCACATGGGCATGCTGGACATGCAGCGGATGCGGGCCGCCCGCGTGGTGTTCGACATCGGTGTCCACCTTGAGCTGGAGGTGCCCGAGCGTTGGGGGTCGGGCACCTGGACTCCGGACAAGGGGTACGGGTTCCTCCAGCAGAACCTCGCTATCAGCGAGGGCCAGCTGAGTTTCGAGTTCACCCGCTACCTCGGCTGGCCGGGCCAGGCGCCGTCGTACAAGGTGGGCCAGCGGCTCTGGGAGCAGATCCGCGCCGAGCTCGAATCCCGCCCCGGCTTCGAGCTGAAGGCCTTCCACACCAAGGCGCTCAATATCGGCTCCGTCGGCCTCGACACCCTCAAGCGCGCGTTGCTGGGGTAAGGCGGGCCCCGAGGGAGACAATTGCCACACCGAGGGCTGGAATAACTTCACAATCGGGCTATTTTTCCGCGGATTCCCGGTGGTCCAACGCCCGGGGCCGAAATGGTGCCGCGTCTTATTTCTCAACATGCGTTCGCCGTGATAGGCCCCCCGGACCTAGCGTGATCCGGTGAGCACTCAGACAAGCACCCCCGCACCCGCCGGAAAGACCGGCTTCCAGCTGCCCAAATGGGCCGGCTCGTTCGGCTTCCAGATCATCGCCGCCCTGATCGTGGGCCTGGGACTGGGCCTGCTGGCCAAGTACACGGGCAGCACCAAGGCGAGCCCCAACGCCCTCGGCGCCACCCTGCAGACCATCGGCTCGAGCTACGTCTCGCTGCTGCAGACCGCAGTGGTGCCCCTCATCTTCACCGCCGTCGTCAGCTCCATCTCCAACCTGCGCGCCGTCTCCAACGCCGCCCGGCTGGCCTGGAACACGCTGCTCTGGTTCGCCATCACGGCACTGATCTCCGTACTGATCGGCATCGGACTGGGCGTGTTCCTGCAGCCCGGCGCCAACACCGGCATCACCCAGGAAGCCAAGTACGCCGGCAAGTCCGGTGACTGGTGGGCGTTCCTTACCGGCCTGTTCCCGAAGAACTTCCTGGGCCTCGGCGCCAGCACCACCGTCACCGAAGGCGTCGCCACCACCGCGGTGAGCTTCAACGTCCTGCAGATCCTGGTGATCGCGATCGCCGTCGGCATGGCAGCACTCAAGGTGGGCAAGGCGGCCGAGCCGTTCCTTAACCTCAACGCCTCCGCCCTCGCCGTGATCCAGAAGGTCCTCTGGTGGATCATCCGGATCGCCCCGATCGGCACCGTCGGCCTGATCGGCAACGCTGTGGCGATCTACGGCTGGGACACCATCGGCTCCCTGGGCAAGTTCACCTTCGCCATCTATGTGGGCCTGGCCCTCGTGCTGTTCGTCGTCTACCCCGTCCTGGTCCGCGCCCACGGCCTGTCCATCAAGCAGTACTTCTCCGGCGTCTGGCCGGCCGTGCAGCTGGCCTTTGTCTCCCGCTCCTCGGTGGGCACCCTGCCGTTGACCCAGCGCGTGACCGAGCGCAGCCTGGGTGTCCCCCGCGCCTACGCCTCCTTTGCCGTCCCGCTGGGCGCCACCACCAAGATGGATGGCTGCGCCGCGATCTACCCCGCCATCTCGGCAATCTTTGTGGCCCAGTTCTTCGGCATCCAGCTGGACTTCACACAGTACCTGCTGATCGCCCTCGTCTCCGTGCTCGGCTCCGCCGCGACCGCCGGCACCACCGGCGCCGTCGTGATGCTGACCCTGACGCTCTCCACGCTGGGACTGCCGCTGGCCGGCGTCGGGCTGCTGCTGGCGATCGACCCGATCCTGGACATGGGCCGCACCGCGGTCAACGTGGCCGGGCAGGCCCTGATCCCCACGATCGTGGCCAAGCGCCAGGGCATCCTCGACGAGTCGCTGTACAACGCACCGCGCACCGGTGACCCGTTCGTGGACGACGCCGACACCGCCGCCGTCGACCCATCCGCTGCCGCTGCCCCCGCGGCGTCCCCAGACGGCCGCGAGCTGGCCGACGCCAGAGCGTAACGCCAGAAACCAAAGCAGAAGTCCCCGGGAGGCTCCCGGGGACTTCTGTGGTTTTTACCGCGTCAGGCGGCGGGGCCTACCGTCCGCCTCCGCCGATCACACCCTTTTCGACGGCTTTGGCGACGGCCTCTGCCTCGGCCTGGGTCAGGGTTCCGTCAGCGACCGCCGTGTCGAGTTTGGTCTTCAGCGCCGCAGCGCGGTCAGCCTGGGCCGCGGTCCGCAGCTCCTCCAAGGCCGCGGTGACCTTGGATTCCTCAATCCCCAACGACTCCGCCAGCGACTTCGCCAGTGCCGCGTCCCTGGTGGCGTGGTCCGGCTTGGTGCCCTCAGCCGGCGGGGTGGTCGGCTTGTTCGCTTCGCGGAAGGCCTGCAGGGCCTCGGTCACCTTGGCCTCGTCGACGCCGAGCTTGGCAGCCAGCTCGGCAGCCTGGGCGGTGCCGCGCTCTCCGCCACGGCCGTGGCCATGGCCGCCGCGCATGCCCTGACCATCGGTGGTTCCGGGCGTTGCCTCTGCCGAAGCGCTGGAGCTGGGGGTGGGGGTCGGAGTAGTGGCAGCTGAGGCCATCCCGGTCACTCCAAGTCCGGCGCCCAGGGCCAGAGCCCCGGCCGAGATGGCGAGCGTCATTCTCTTCGTACGTGACATATGCTGTCTCCTGGTCTGCAGCCTGGTGACCGCTGCGATTAGTGGTTGTCTCTTCCAAGACGTAGTTCAAGTCTCGGCCGGACCGTTCTGCGGGAGCTGTTCGGAACCTTTCATCTTCCTGTGAAGGCTGGGCGGCGGCCACCGGGCAGGGATGTGGGGCGGCTTGTCTGCTTCTCTACCGGACCGGCCGCCGGTAAAAGTTGCCCGGAGTGCAAACATGCACGTAGTGTAATTGTGTGCCCACATCCCCCGCTTCCGGCGCGGCCGCGCCCCCGGCGTCCCACCCGCCAGCCGACGGACCGTCGCGCCGCGAACTGAACAAAGCCGCCACGCGCCAGGCCATCACCGACGCCGCCCTGGCGCTGCTCCGGTCCAACGGCCCCGGCAATTTCACCGTCGAGGACATCGCCGACGCCGCCGGCATCTCCCGCCGCACCTTCTTTAATTACTTCAGCAGCACCGAAGCGGCCATTGCTGCCGTCACCTTCGGCTTCCTGGACAAAGCACTCAAGCAGTTCCGGCGGCGCCCGGTCGGGGAACCGTTCCTGGAATCGGCCCGGGCAGCCCTTGTGGAACTCGCAGACCCGATGACGGTGGCGCCGCTGGCCGAGCTGTACAGCCTCGGCCAGGCCAATCCGCAGCTCAGCCGGTCCGAGCTGGAAGCCTGGGACCACTGCACCGCCCAGATCATCACCGCGGCCCGCGAGCGCCGCGCCAACGGCGTCGAACTCGACGAACTGTACCTCCGTGCCCTGGCCGGGTCAGTCATCTCCTGCGGCAAAGCCGCCATGGACGTCTGGTTCCTGCGGTGCGGCGGGTCCCTCACACCGGAATCCCTGTCCACCCTCCGGCAGCTGCTGATTGATTCCATGGGCCTGCTGGGCTCCGGGTTCGCCCGCCCCGACGCCGCCCCCTCAACCGCCCAGGCCACCACCCCGGCCGACGACTCCACGCCCACCTCCACCGCCACCCCTTCCCCAGATCGGCACTGACATGGCCCAATTGCTCTACCGCCTCGGCAAGTTCTCCTACCGCCACCGCTGGCTCGTCATCTCCCTGTGGCTCGCAGTCATGGTGGCCGTCGGTGGAGCGGCAGCCGCCTTCCACGGCACCCTGTCCAATAACTTCCAGATCCCCGGCACCGAAACCCAGCAAATGGCGGACAAGCTCAAGACCGAGCTTCCCTCGTCCTCCGGCGGCTCCGCCAGCGTGGTGTTCGAAGCCAACGACGCCCAGTTCAGCCAGGCGGGCAAGGACGCCGTCAGCGCAGCGCTGACCAAGCTCGAAACCCTCCCGGACGTCCAGGGCACGGTAGACCCGTTCGCCACCCAGGCACAGCTGGACCAGGCCGCCACCGACCTCGCCGCCGGCAAGGAGCAGTCCGCGGCCGGCAAGGCCCAGCTGGAGGCATCCGCTGCCGAACTCGCCGCCGGAAAAGCCCAGCTGGACGCTGCCGAACAGCAGATGGCGGCCGCCGGTATGCCGGCCGCTGCGATCCAGGCACGGCTCGGCCAGCAGAAGGCAGCCCTCGCCGAAGGTCAGGCGAAGCTCGACGCCGGCACTAAGGAACTGCAATCCGGCGAGGCGAAGCTGGCCCTCGGCGCCCGCCAACTGGAAGCCTCGCAGGGCCTCCGCTTCGTCTCCGAGGACGGCAAGGCCGCGATCGCCCAGGTCCAGTTCAAGACCTCCATCAACGGCCTCAACCCCGAGGTCCGCCAGGAAGTCCAGGACATCGTCAAGGAGGTGTCCGCCGCCAACGTCACCGCGCTGCCCAGCAAGGAAATCAGCGAGGACATCTCCGAGCTCTTTGGCACCGCCGAGATTATCGGCATCGCGGTTGCCGCCCTGGTCCTGATCATCATGCTCGGGACCCTGATCGCCGCCGGACTTCCGCTGCTGATGGCCGTCGTTGGCGTCGCCGTTGGTGTGGGCGGCACGTTCGCCCTCAGTGGCGCCGTGGACATGAGCTCCATCTCCCCGATGCTGGCGCTGATGCTCGGCCTCGCCGTCGGGATCGACTACTCGCTGTTCATCGTCAACCGGCACCGCGGCCAGCTGCTCTCCGGCATGGACCCCGAGGAGTCCGTGGCGCTGGCCACCGGCACCTCCGGCAACGCTGTGCTCTTCGCCGGGCTGACCGTCATCATCGCCCTCGCCGCCCTCGTGGTCCCGGGCCTTCCGTTCCTGGCCGTAATGGGCCTCTCGGCTGCCGCCACGGTGGCCGTCGCCGTCGTCGTGGCCCTGACCCTCACGCCGGCCGTGCTCTCCCTGATAGGCCGGAAACTGATTTCCAAGCGGGCCTGGGCCAAGGCAGAGCAGCACAACGCCGCCCCCGGCCACGAAACCGAGGACAGAGCCAAGGACGAATACCGCAGCATCCACGGCTGGGGCGGCATCGTCACCAAGCACCCGTGGCTGGCACTGCTGGCCGGAGTGGTCCTGCTCGGTGTCGTGGCCCTGCCCGCCAGCCAGCTGCGGCTCGCACTGCCGGACGCCAGCTCCGAGCCGGTCGCCTCGCAGGCCTTCAGGGCCTACGACGTCACCAAGCGGAGCTTCGGTGAGGGAATGACCGGTCCGATCATCGTGGTGGGCGACCTCCCCGAGGGACTCAGCGAAGCCGAGGCGCAGGCTACGCAGTTCGACGTCGCGGACATCCTGCGCGAGACCGAGAATGTCACCGCCGCCGTGCCGCTGGCCCTGAGCGAAGACCGCCGCACCGCGGTGTTCCAGGTCATCCCGAACGAAGGCCCGGCCAGCGCCAGCACCGTCCAGGTGGTCTCGGAACTCCGCGCCGAAAAGGCCCAGATCAAGGACACCACCGGCGTCAGCATCGGACTCACCGGACAGACCGCGGGCAACGTCGATGTGTCCACCAAACTCGGTGACGCACTGCCGCCGTATCTGGCGATCGTGGTCGGCCTCTCGCTGATCCTGCTGCTGCTGGTCTTCCGGTCCATCTGGGTTCCACTCCTGGCCACCGGCGGGTTCCTGCTCTCACTCGCCGCCGCCTTCGGTGCCGTCGTCGCCGTCTACCAGTGGGGCTGGCTCGGAGCCATCTTCGGCGTCGAGAACCCGGGCGCCGTGCTGAGCTTCCTGCCGATCATCCTGATCGGTGTGCTGTTCGGCCTGGCCATGGACTACCAGGTATTCATCGCCTCCGGCATGCGCGAGTCGTACATGCACGGCGAATCGGCCAAGCACGCGGTCCGCTCGGGCTTCAGCCACGCAGCTGCCGTGGTGACGGCAGCCGCGATCATTATGGTCAGCGTGTTCTCGGGCTTCATTTTCTCCCACTTGAACATGGTCCGGCCGCTCGGTTTCGCCATGGCCTTCGGTGTGCTGATTGACGCCTTCGTGGTCCGGATGACGATCGTCCCGGCCGTGATGTACCTGCTCGGCGAAAAGGCCTGGTGGCTGCCGCGCTGGCTGGACCGCATCCTGCCCGACGTAGACGTTGAAGGCGCCAAACTGCGCAAACACGAGGCTGCCGTCCCCGGTCCCGTGGCGGAAGCCGCCGAGGCCGCCGTGCGGTAGCCGTCACCGGCTGCCCGTAAAGGTTCGACAAGCCGCCCGCTGATCATTTTGATCGGCGGGCGGCTTTGTTGTGGCGCAGGTTCGGCGAGAACGGCGGCCGACGACGACGGCACCGCCGCGGACTAGTCGGAGGCCGACGGCTGGACCGTCCAGGCAGACCAGCGGCGCTCCACCGTTGTTTGTTCAGGCTGCGGGTGTTTGTTCAGGCAGCACGTTGCCTTTGCCTTCGGGCGCGGTGGAGGTCCTTGGCTCTTTGGCGGCGGTGGCGGCGTTGGCTCGGGCTCTTTGCCACGGCAATGTCCAGGTCCAAGTCCAGGTCCAAGTCCAGGTCCAGGTCCAGGGCCGGTTCCGCGTGGCGGGCAGGGGTTCCCGGCAGTGGCGGGGCGGTGGATTGGTAGCTGTGGCCGGTGGGGGTGGTGACGTCGAGGGTGTGTCGGGGGCCGGGGCGTGGCCGGGAACTCCAGCCGGGGGTTTCTTTGGTGTGGTTGCAGGCTTCGCAGAGCCCGGCGCCGTTGCCGTGGGTGGTGGTGCCGTTGTGGTGCCAGGGGACGATGTGGTCGTAGTGGCGGATCGGGGCGTCGCAGTAGGGCGTGCGGCAGGTGTCGTCGCGGGCGGAGAGGAAGCGGCGGAGTCCGGGCGGGAAGAACCGGGCCCGAGAATCCAGCGCGGTCAGCTCGCCGGTGCCCGGGGCGGTGTAGAGCCGGCGCAGCCAGATATTCATGACCTGGTCCCCGGTGCTGTCGCCGGTCTGGCCGCCCGTTTCCGCCGCACCCGCGACCGCTCCCGCACCCGGGACGGCTCCCGCACCCGTTGCCGCATTGCCCGTTCCCGTGCCCGTTTCCGTGCCGGGGTTTGTGAGTAGTGCGCGGGCCCAGCCGGCGGGGACGATGCCGTAGCCGGGAAGGCGGGCCGGTTCGCTGTGGCCCTGGAGGAGGGTGCGGTCGGTCATGACGAGCTGGATCTCGATCCCGCTGATCCCGCCGGGGGTTCCGGTGGTGCGTTCGACCAGGGCGTCGGCCATGAGCTGGCCCCGGGTCCCGGGGTCCCCGGCGGCCCGGAGGGTGCCGGCGTGCCGGGTCAGGGCGGCGTAGACGGCGACACCGGCGGCGACGGGGAGCAGGGCAGTGAGGTAGCACATGGTGTCCGGGGCCGGGCGGAGGCTGACGTGCCGTTCGGTCGCGGCGTGGGAGGCGCGCTGGGTCACGGTGCGCGGGTCCCGGCGGTACGCGGCGGCCCGGGCCGCGGCAATGATTCCCCGGTCCCCGGCGCCGTCGAACGTCCCCGTATCGGGCGCGAGCTCTTCGTCGACCGCGGCCCGTTCCTCCGCGGACAGGCACGCGGTTTCCCGCACGAGGAGGGTGGCGCGCCATTCGTTGAGCTGCCCGGCCTCCAGGGCCGCGAGGGTGTGGGGCATCTCGGTGACGAGGGCTTTGGCCAGGCCCAGGAGCCGGCCGCCACGGGCCGGTGATTCCCGCCGGGCCAGGGCGATCTGCGCACCGACCCCGGCACCCAGCTCCGCCACCGGCACCCCGGCGTCGGCCTGTTCGCGGCGCTGGATCACATCGAAGGCCACGGACAGGCGGGCCTGGCGGGCAGCCAGGGCAGACTTTCGGTCTTCCAGGGCCCGGATTTCAGCAATCAAACGCGCACCATCCAGCTCAGGCACGTCCCCGGACGGCCGGACAGCGGCCAGCGACCGGGCCACATCCATGACCGTCACGTCTCCTGGCTGAGCCACTTCGGGCCCCTGATTGCCGTCCATGGAAACACACTTTCGGGCACCTCGGACAATAAGACGCCGGCTGATCCGCACAAGGCATTTCCACGATTTGCCCGCCCGATTGCCACCGCTGGGACGCCCGCTACAGCAACGCGGGGTCACCTAGCGCCCATAATCCGCCGTCGGATGGGCCGGAAATGACCCCGCGTTGGCGAAGGCGGAGCTCTTGGGCAAAGTAACCTCCTCAAGCGCGCGGCCGCACATCGCTATCACGCTGCGGAGTTCGTCTTTCGGTCCTTGGTTCCCGTCCATGTACCAACGCTCCCATCGACCTCTGACAAAAAGGGCACGGCAACGACGGGCCCCAGGAACTAGGCTGGAGCGGTGACCCGCCTTATTCTTGCCTCCCAGTCCCCCGCCCGCACCAAGCTGCTCACCGACGCCGGCATCCGGCACGAAATTCTCGTTTCGGACGTCGACGAGGACGCCGTCCAGGCCCGCTACGGCGTCACCGACCCGCACGACACCGCCCTGCTGCTCGCCCGGGCCAAGGCCGAGGCCGTCGCCTCCCTGCCCGAGGCCGACGGCGCCCTGGTGATCGGCTGCGACTCGGTCTTCGAGTTCGACGGCGAGGCGCACGGCAAGCCGTACACGGCCGAGGTCGCCAGGGAACGGATGCTCCGGATGAGCGGCAGCAAGGGCGTGCTGCACACCGGCCACTGGCTCGTCGACTGCCGCGACACCGAGGACTCCGATGAATCCGGGACAGCCGGCTCCGGCGCAACCCTCGGGCACGTCACCTCGGCCGAGGTCCACTTCATGGAGATGAGCGCTGAAGAAATCAACGCCTACATCGCCACCGGTGAGCCGCTGCAGTGCGCCGGCTCGTTCACGATCGACGGCTACGGCGGGGCCTTCATCCGCAAGGTCGACGGCGACCCGCACGCCGTCGTCGGGCTGTCCATTTCCACCCTCCGCGGGCTGCTGGGCCAGGCGCAGGTGGGCATCACGGAACTGTGGACCACCGGCGCCGCGGATCCCGCACTGCTCCGGGCCGAGTGAGCCAATTCGCAGGCCTTTGTAGCAACCCTACAAAGGTGGGGCGCTTTACCCGCGGAATCCGCAAGTAATATCGGCGGAACCCACAAAACCGCGCTAGGCTCCCTGAAGGAAAGAAGGAGACGCCTTGTCAGCAAATTCGGAGCAGTCCGCAAATCCCGTGCAGCGATCGGCCCAAGAAGGCACCGCAGCAGTCACCCATCCGCTGAGCAAGGTGCTGATCGCCAACCGTGGCGAAATCGCCGTGCGCATCATCCGTGCCGCACGCGACGAAGGCATCTCCTCCGTGGCGGTCTACGCGGATCCGGACCGCGACGCCCTGCACGTCAAGCTCGCTGACGAGGCCTACGCCCTGGGCGGCAACACCGCCGCCGAGTCCTACCTCGTGATGGACAAACTGATTGAGGTGGCCCACCGCTCCGGTGCCGATGCCATCCACCCCGGCTACGGCTTCCTGGCCGAGAACGCCGAGTTCGCCGCCAAGGTGATCGACGCCGGTATCACTTGGATCGGGCCCTCCCCCGCCGCGATCTCCGCCCTGGGCGACAAGGTCCAGGCCCGCCACATCGCCGAAAAGGTCGGCGCCCCGCAGGTTCCCGGCACCGCCGACCCGGTCGAGTCCGCGGAGGAAATCCTCGAGTTCGTGGACAAGTTCGGCCTGCCGGTCGCCATCAAGGCAGCCTTCGGCGGCGGCGGACGCGGCATCAAGGTAGCCCGCACCCGCGAGGAAATCCCCGAACTGTTCGAATCGGCCGTCCGGGAAGCCGTCGCCGCCTTCGGACGCGGCGAGTGCTTTATCGAGCGCTTCCTGGACGCCCCGCGCCACGTCGAGACCCAGTGCCTCGCCGACGCGTACGGCAACGTTGTGGTCGTCTCCACCCGCGACTGCTCGCTGCAGCGCCGCAACCAGAAGCTCGTCGAAGAAGCACCGGCCCCGTTCCTCACCGAGGAGCAGAACCGCCGACTCTACGAATCCTCCAAGGCCATCCTCAAGGAGGCCGGCTACCTCGGCGCCGGTACCTGCGAGTTCCTCGTGGGCCAGGACGGCACCATCTCCTTCCTGGAGGTCAACACCCGGCTCCAGGTGGAGCACTGCGTCTCCGAGGAAGTCACCGGAATCGACCTGGTCCGCGAGCAGTTCCGGCTGGCCCGCGGCGAGGAACTCGGCTACGGGGACCCGGAAGTCCGCGGCCACTCGATCGAATTCCGCATCACCGGCGAGGACCCGGGCCGGAACTTCATGCCCGCGCCGGGCACCATCACCCTGTTGAAGAACCCGACCGGCCCCGGCGTCCGGATCGATTCCGGCGTGGAGCAGGGCGACGTCATCAGCGGCAACTTCGACTCGATGCTCTCCAAGCTGATCGTCACCGGTGCCACCCGCCCGCAGGCCCTGCAGCGCGCCCGCCGCGCCCTCGAGGAGATGGTGGTGGAGGGCATCCCCACCGTCATTCCGTTCGACCTCGCCGTCGTCACCAACCCCGACTTCGCCCCCGCCGATGGCCCGTTCAAGGTCCACACCCGCTGGATCGAGACGGCCTTCGTCAACGACATTCCCGCCTGGACGCCGACCGGCACCGAGGCTGAAACGCCCGACGCAGGCGAACGCCAGCGCGTCGTCGTCGAGGTCGGCGGCAAGCGCCTTGAAGTCGTCCTCCCGGCGTCTCTCGGCACCGGAGGCGGCGCGGGCGCCGTCAAGCCGGCCAAGGCCAAGAAGCGGGCCCGCGGCGGCGCCGCCGCGACGGCAGCCAGCGGCAACGCCCTGACCTCCCCCATGCAGGGAACCATCGTGAAGGTGGCGGTGGGCGAGGGTGACCTCGTTGCCGAAGGCGACCTTGTGGTGGTGCTCGAGGCGATGAAGATGGAACAGCCCCTCACCGCGCACCGCGCCGGAATCGTGATCGGACTGTCCGCCTCGGCCGGCGAGACCGTCTCCGCCGGCGCCATCATCGCGCTGATCGAGGACAACGCCGCCGAGTAACAGCACGAAGGGTGGGACACAGGCGCGCCTCTGGCGCCCCCGTGTCCCGCCCGTGCAGACTTGGTCTGTGAAACCATTTCTGCTCCTCGCCTCCCGGGCCGAGGACGCCGCCGCCGAGGACGAATACGAAGCCTACCTGCGCTACGGCGGGCTAGAACCCTCGCAGCTGCGGCGGATCCGGATGGAAGCCGCTCCGCTGCCCCAACTGGACCTCTCCGAGTACTCCGGGGTGATTGTGGGCGGCAGCCCGTTCACGTCCAGCGACCCCGCCGAGCAGAAAAGCGACGTCCAGCACCGGGTGGAGCACGAGCTCGCGGCCTTGCTGGACCGGATCGTACCTGCGGACTTCCCCTTTTTCGGTGCCTGCTACGGGGTCGGCACCCTGGGCCGGCACCAGGGCGCCGTGATCGACCGGACCTACGGCGAAGGGCTGGGCGGTGTGACCATCAAGCTGACCGAAGAAGGGCTGGTGGATCCCCTGCTGCGGGGGCTACCGGAGAGCTTCACGGCCTTCACCGGCCACAAGGAGGCCTGCACGCTGCTCCCCCCGCACGCGGTGCTGCTGGCCAGTTCTGCTGCCTGCCCGGTGCATATGTTCCGGATCAAGTCCAACCTGTACGCCACGCAGTTCCACCCCGAGCTCGATGCGCAAGGGTTGGTCACCAGGATCGATATTTACCGCCATGCCGGTTACTTCCCGCCGGAATCCGCCGAAAGGCTGATGGAGGATGCCCGGCGGTTCACGGCCACGGAATCGATGAAGATCCTGCGGAACTTCGTGGAACTTTACGCGCGCTAATCCCGGGCCGTTGCCAGGTGTTCCGACGCTCCTGCCCGGTTCCTTTCCCCGCACCCTCCCGCAGACATGGAAATGCCCGGTGTGTTCAGTGAACACACCGGGCATTTTTCGTCGGTAACCGGGCTGGAGCGTCAGCCCCAGCCCGGGAACGGGCGTCAGGCGACGTTGTTGGTGTACTCCAGGTCGCGGGTTTCCTTGCTGACGAACAGTGCGATCAGCGTCAGCACCGCCATGGAGGCGAGGTAGACGCCGACCAGCACGGGGCTGCCCTTGCCGATTTCCCAGAGCCAGACCGCGATGAACGGGGCCACGGCCGCACCGAGGATGCTGGAGAAGTTGTAGCTGATGGCGGAGCCGGTGTACCGGACGTTCGTCGGGAACAGCTCCGGCAGCAGCGCACCCATGGGCCCGAAGGTCAGCCCCATCAGGGAGAAACCGATGATCAGCAGGGCCATCGTGCCGACGAAACCGGCGCTGAACAGCGGAACGAAGAGCAGTCCGAAGGCGAAGATGCCGAGGGTCACGGCGATCAGCATCTTGCGGCGGCCGTACTTTTCCGCCAGCGGGCCGGAGACCAGGGTGAAGATGCCGAAGAACACGACGCCGGCAATCAGCATCCAGAGGAAGTCGTTGCGGGTGTAGCCCAGGCCGGGGACGAACGCGGCGGCCGCGGCCTCGGTCATCGGCTTGCCGGCCTTCTCCGCTGCGGCCTTCGCGGCGTCCAGGCTGGAGGCCCGGGTGCCGTAGGTCAGCGTGAAGGTGGTCATCAGGTAGAACAGCACGTAGGTGGCGAGCATGATGAACGTGCCCAGGATCAGGTTGCGCCAGCTGGACTTGAAGACGCGGGCCAGCGGCAGCTTGGCGACCTCATTGGACTCCAGGACCTTGGTGAAGGCCGGGGTCTCGATCAGCTTGAGCCGGACGTAGAGGCCGATGATGACCATCACGGCACTGAGCAGGAACGGCACACGCCAGCCCCATTCCATGAAGGCCGTCGGCGACAGGGCGTAGCTGAAGACCAGGAAGATCACGTTGGCGATGATGAAGCCGATCGGCGCACCCAGCTGCGGGAACGTGCCGTAGATGGCGCGCTTGTTCGCCGGGGCGTTCTCGGTGGCCAGCAGGGCGGCACCGCTCCATTCCCCGCCGAGGGCAAGGCCCTGGGCGAAGCGCATGACGACCAGCAGCGCCGGCGCCCAGAACTCCCAGCCCGGGACGAGCGCCGTCGGGAGGCAGCCGATGAGGAAGGTGGCAATACCCATGGTCAGCAGCGACGCCACCAGGGTGCCCTTGCGGCCGAACTTGTCACCGAAGTGGCCAAAGATGATGGACCCGAGCGGACGGGCGATGAACGCGACGCCAAACACGGCGAACGAGCTCAGCAGCTGGGTGGTCTCGTTCTGGCCGGGGAAGAACAGCCGGGGGAAAACGAGCACTGCGGCGGTGGCGTACACGTAGAAGTCGTAGAACTCAACGGTGGTGCCGACCAGGCTGGCGACGATGACTCGGCCGCGCGAGTTCACCGGCTGGGCGGACCCCTGCTCTGCGGAAGTGGCGGTGGATGACATGTAATAGCGCTTTCATGAAGACCGGACCGGGGCTGAAGAAAAACCGTCCGGATGGGGATAAGTAGGATTACATATTAGTTCCCGAAGTCCACTCGTTGGACAAGCGGTCCACTATTTGGACGTTTGATTTCGTCTCACGTGGTGGTCATCACACTACGCCCCGCTGGGGCCCTCACCCCGCCACCAACGCGCCGATAGGCAAACGTCACAGCACGTTAACAAACGGCGAGGGTCCCGGAAACGCGGATTACCTACTTTTGAGGGACAACATCCCCCAAGGAGGTCCCCGTGACTGCTGAACGCACTGCAGATGCCCCAACCGGCATTTCCCCCGGCATTTCCCCCACTCCCAACGCCGGCACCACCCTCGGCGGTCCCGCCCTTGAGTACCGTCCCGGCCGCTGGATTGCCAACTGGGATGCCGAGAACAAGGAACAGTGGGAGTCCCAGGGACGCACCATTGCCCGCCGCAACCTGAACTGGTCCATCTTCGCCGAGTTCCTCGGCTTCGTCGTCTGGCAGCTCTGGTCGATCGTGGTGGTCCAGCTGCCCGCGGCCGGCTTCACCTTCACCACCTCGGAAATCTTCTGGCTGATCTCCATGCCCAGCCTGGTCGGCGCCACCCTCCGGATCCCGTACACCTTTATGGTCCCCCGCTTCGGCGGCCGCAACTGGACCATCGTCTCGGCCCTGCTGCTGCTGATCCCCTCGATCGGCCTGGCCCTGTGCGTCTCCAACCCGGAGACCCCGTTCGGCACCATGCTGTTCGTGGCCGCGCTGGCCGGCTTCGGCGGCGGCAACTTCGCCAGCTCGATGGCCAACATCACCTTCTTCTACCCGGCCCGCGAGAAGGGCTGGGCGCTGGGGCTGAACGCCGCCGGCGGAAACCTCGGCGCCGCCGTCGCACAGCTTGCCGTCCCGATTGCCATCACCCTGCTGGCCGCCGGCACCGTGAACCTGCCCATGGCCGGCTGGATGTGGGTCCCCTTCATCCTGATCGCCGCGTTCGGCGCCTGGAAGTACATGGACAACCTCACCAGTGCCAAGGGCGACGTCGCGGGCTCGCTCGCCGCGCTCAAGGAACCACACCTGTGGATCATGGCGCTGCTGTACATCGGCACCTTCGGCTCGTTCATCGGCTTCGCCGGGGTGTTCCCCAAGCTCATCAAGGACTACTTCCCGGCGTTCTCCTCCATCGGAGTCGGCACCGTGGCCCTGTCCCTCGCCTTCCTGGGCCCGCTGGTCGGCTCGCTGGCCCGCCCCTACGGCGGACGCATGGCGGACCGCATGGGCGGCGCCCGGATGACCGTCGCAGCCTTCGCCGCGATGGCCGTCATCACCCTGACCATGGTCTGGACCCTGCCGCTGAAGAACTTCTGGCTCTTCCTGGGCCTGTTCCTGCTGCTCTTCACCGCCAGCGGCTTCGGAAACGGTGCGACCTACCGGATGATCCCGATCATCTTCGCCACCTCCAGCCGGGCAGCAAAGTCCGGCGCCAGCACGGTCACCACCCAGCGCCTCGCCTCCTCGGCCCTCGGCCTGATCTCGGCCATCGGCGCCTACGGCGGCTTCGTCATCCCGCAGGTCCTCAATGCCTCCAACAGCGCCAGCGGCTCCTACACCCCCGCGTTCTACGGCTTCGTCGGGGCCTATGTCCTGATGCTGGCCGTGTGCTGGTTCTGCTACATCCGCAACGCCAACCGAAACGCGATGGGACACGTCTAACATGACCAACGGCGCCGACACGCACTGCCCCTACTGCGCTCTGCAGTGCGCCATGACGCTCACCACCCCAGCGGCTCTGACCCCGGCTCCCCAGCCGGGGTCAGACCCCGTGCCGGAGCAGCCCGCCGCCGCACTCCTGGACGTCGCCGGGCGGGATTTCCCCACCAACCGCGGCGGGCTGTGCCGCAAGGGCTGGACCTCGGCGTCGCTGCTGAACCACCCCGGCCGCGTCACCGAACCGCTGCTCAGGGGCGCCGACGGTGTCCACCGCCCGATCGGCTGGGACGAAGCGCTGGAGCGCATCACCGCCGCGGTGAAGTCCACCCGCGCCCGCCACGGGGCGGACGCCGTCGGAGTCTTCGGCGGCGGCGGGCTCACCAACGAGAAGGCCTACCAGCTGGGCAAGTTCGCCCGGCTGGCCCTGGGCACGTCGCGGATCGACTACAACGGCCGGTTCTGCATGTCCTCCGCCGCCGCGGCCGGGATGCGCGCCTTCGGCCTGGACCGCGGCCTGCCCTTTCCGCTGGAGGACCTCGATTCCGCCAGCAGCATCCTGATGCTCGGCTCCAACGTCGCCGAGACGATGCCGCCGTTTGTGCAGCACCTGCAGGGCGCCCGCGACGCCGGCGGCCTGATCGTGGTGGACCCCCGCCGCTCCGCCACTGCGGCATTTACCTCCGACGGCGGCGGCCTGCACCTGCAGCCGCTGCCCGGCACCGACCTCGCCCTGCTGCTGGGCCTTTCCCACGTCGTGATCCATGAGGGCCTGGCCGACGCCGGCTACATCGCGGCCCGCACCACCGGCTACGAGGCCCTGGTCCGCAGCGTCGCCGCCTACTGGCCTGAGCGCGTGCAGTCCCTCACGGGCGTCCCGGCCGGACTGATCCGGGACACCGCGCGCCGGCTTGCCGACGGCTCCCGCCGGGGCGGCAGCTACATCCTCACCGGCCGCGGCGTGGAACAGCACGTCGACGGCACGGATACCGCCACCGCCGCCATCAACCTCGCCCTGCTGCTGGGCCTGCCCGGCTCCGCGCGCAGCGGCTACGGCACGCTCACCGGCCAGGGCAACGGCCAGGGCGGCCGCGAACACGGCCAGAAAGCGGACCAGCTCCCCGGCTACCGCAAGATCACTGACCCCGCCGCCCGCGCCCACATGGCCGCCGTGTGGGGCGTGCCGGAATCGCTCATTCCCGGCCCCGGCCTGCCCGCCGTGCAGCTGCTGAAGTCCCTGGGACAGCCCGACGGCGTCCGGTGCCTCTTCGTGCACGGCGCCAACGTGGCGGTTTCCGCGCCGGACGCCAACGCCGTGATCGCCGGGCTGCGGAGCCTGGACTTCCTGGTGGTCTGCGATTTCTTCCTCTCCGAGACCGCCGCAGAGGCGGACCTGATCCTTCCGGTCACCCAGTGGGCGGAGGAGGAAGGCACCCTGACCAACCTTGAGGGCCGGGTGCTCCGCCGCCGCCGGGCCCTCGCTCCCCCGCCCGGGGTCCGCAGCGAGCTGTGGATCATGACCCGGCTGGCCGAGGCCCTGGATGCCCCGTCAATGTTCAGCGAGGATCCGGAGACCGTTTTCGAGGAACTCCGGCTCGCGTCCTCCGGCGGCCTGGCCGACTACTCCGGGATCGACTACGCCATGCTGGACCGCGGGGAGGCCGCGTACTGGCCCTACCCCGCCGGCAGCACGGGCACCCCCCGGCTGTTCCTGGACGCCTTCGCCCACACGGACGGGCGGGCGGTGTTCACCCCGGTGACGCCCCGCCGTCGTGCATCTTCTGCTTCCGCCGACGCCGCAGCCGCGGACCGGGCCGGCGTGCCGATGACCCTGATCACCGGGCGGCTGATGGAGCATTACCAGTCCGGTGCGCAGACCCGGCGGGTGGCCGCGCTGGCCGCGGCCCAGCCGGAAGCGCGGCTGCAGATCCATCCGGCGGCCGCCGCCGCGCAGGGCATCGCCGACGGCGACGTCGTCTCGATTTCCAACGGGCGCGGCGAGGTGTCCTGCCGCGCGGAGCTGAGCACGGACATCCGGCCCGAGACGGTGTTCCTGCCGTTCCACTTCCCGGAGCTGGAGAGCGCCAACCGGCTCACGGAGGCGGCCACGGATCCGATCTCCGGGATGCCCGAGTTCAAGTTCAGCCACGTCCGGGTCCGGGCCGCCGCCGCAAATCTCCGCGCCAATGAACTGCAGAAGGAAGGTGCGTCATGACTGAGCGCATTGTTGTTGTGGGCTTCGGCCCGGTGGCCGCGCGGCTGGTCGACGAGCTGATGCCGGCGGTCCGCAGCGGACTCGCGCACCTGACGGTGGTCGGCGAGGAGGCAGAAGCCGCGTACAACCGCGTACTCGTGGCGGATCTCGGGGTCGGCCGGACCACGGCGTCGGCCCTGGCCCTCTCCGACGCCGCCGCGCTGGTTGCCGACGGCGTCGACGTCCGGCTGGGCGTCCGGGTCCGCCGCGTGGACCGCGCCCGGCAGCAGCTGATCCTCAGCGACGGCACCTCCCCCGGTTACGACCGGCTGGTCTTTGCCACCGGTTCCCGCCCGGTGATCCCCAACCTCACCGGACTCAACCCTGACCCCGCCGCGCCGGTGCTGCCTGCCGGCGTCACTGCGCTCCGGGACCTGCGCGACGCTTCCGTGCTGCAGGCGGCGGTGGCCGGCGGCAAGCGCGTGGTGGTGCTGGGCGGCGGCGTGCTGGGCCTGGAGACGGCCCTCGCCGCGGCCGAGGAGGGCGCCACTGTGACGGTGGTGCACAACGGCCCGCATCCGCTGGGCCGCAACATCGACCGCGGCGGCGGCGCCGTGCTCGCGGCTTCCCTGCGGAACTGCGGCGTGCGGGTGGCCGGCAACGCGCGGTCCACCGGAGTGGAGCACAACGCGCCCGACGGCGGCTTCTCGGCGCTGCTGCTCGATGACGGGTCCGCGATCGACGGCGACCTGCTGGTGCTCTCCTGCGGCGTGCGGCCTCGGACCGAGCTGGCGGAGGGCTGCGGGCTCTCCACCGGTGCCGGGATCCTGGTGGACCACAAGTTGCGGGCCCACCATGAGCCGCACATCTTCGCGATCGGCGACTGCGCCGAGGTCCGCTGCCCCGAGCCTGACTGCACTGAGTGCCGGACGGCGCGCGGTCCGTCCGGGCTGGTGGGCCCGGGCTGGCGGCAGGCCGAATGGCTCGCCGAGTACCTGACCCTGCTGGCCTCTGGAACTCCGGACGCTGAGTTGCTGCCGGCGCTTCCGGCGGAGCTGCCGGGCGTGGTAGTGCTCAAGGCGCGTGGCATGAACATGGCAGTGGCCGGGGATGTGTCCGCAGAACCGTGGGACGAGGAGGCTCTGACTGCCGGGGCCGTGAATGGCCGGGCCAGGCTGCAGATCGCCCAGTGGGCCGATCCCGAGCACGGCCGCTACGTGAAGATGACCACCCGCGCCGGGGTCCTCGAAGGCCTGGTGTCCGTGGGCATGCCCCGCACCGCGGCCGAGTTGGTGCAGCTCTTCGAGCGCGGCGCCGAGCTTCCCGCGGACCGGTCCCTGCTGCTGCGCCTCGACGGGCCGGACCATGCGGCCGACGCCGGCGCCGCCGACCCCGAGCGCACCGTGTGCCGGTGCGCGGGGGTCAGCGGAACCAGGATCGCCGCTGCGGTGACCGACGGCTGCGGGACGGTGGCCGAGGTCTCAGGCGCCACCCGCGCCGGGACAGGCTGCGGCGGCTGCCATGACGACATCAAGGGGATCATCGAAAAGCACTTTCAGGGGGCCGTGGCGTAGCGGTCCTGAATCCGGATAGACCGGCAATTTCCGGCTCTTATCCGAATTTTTCCATAACCTGGCTCAACAGGGCCGCCAGTGCCGGGCCGGAGATCGCCAGAAGTACCCCAATCAGAACGACCGAAACCAGCGTGATGGTCAACCACATCTTCGCGTCTCCGCGCTCTGCGTGGTCGTCACCAGAGAGATTCTTCTGTGATCGTAACGGCCGCGTGGCGGACGGCCTTGGCAACTTACTGAACGCCAAAGCCAGAAGCGACATTATGATTCTGCTGCTCTTCACGTTGTCCTCTTCTCCCATACCTCTTAGCACCTCAGGGCCCATGGGCAGCCCGTGCCTCGCATTCTCGTCCAGCGTGCTTTGGTTTTCCTTGGGTCCATGGCCCAGGAGGTACGGCACCAGGAATGCCTTCAAGGCGGTTAGCGCGGACATAGCTGAGGCACAGCGGAGGAAACAACTCGCACTGCTGAGATCAGTCAGAGGGATGGTTCGGCAGGCGCTCGGGATGCCGGGGGTCCTTGCCGCGTTCCCTCCAGTATTCGTCCCGTTGCCACAACGAAAACCGAGTGGCCCATAGGGTCAGAATGATGGTTCCAGTAGCGAGGATGGCCACTTTGATCCACACCCACGGTTCGGTATCTATCGGCAGAAGGGTCAGGATCACCATGACCGGCGTGAAGACCATCATGTAGCGAGTGAGATGGCTGAATCTCCGCTGCACTTCTTCGGACACAGGTGTTGAGGATTGACCCCAGACACGTAGGGCTCCTGGTGACATATATGAACTGCACCATTAACAGCACCAATCCGGTAGGCCCCTAGCGCGGAGGCACTCTCCAGCCCGTTCTCGCTGCGGTTCACGCCCCAAAATTGCCTACTTACCGGGCAGCGCGGATATGTGAGCAATCAATACTTTTCCAGCCGCGAAGCGGGCCTCTCTCCCCTTGGCCGGCCCGCCCCTGTCGGCGTGTACTGAACCGAGAACCGGCACATCCGCAGGAGGCACCCCGTGAACGTCCCCATCATTCTGGCCCTCGGCGCGATCGTAGTGGTCGCCGTCGTGCTGGGTATTGTCCTCGCACGGGAAAAGGATCCGCAGCGGCGTGCGCCGGCCCTGACCGCTCCCCTGTTGCTCGCCCTCGCGTCCGCCTTCATCGCGGCGTGTGTGGCTCGCCTTCGACCCTGCCGCCCTGCGTGAATTCATCAGCGAGAACGGACCGGTGATAGCGGTCAGCGTCGTCGCCCTCTCCTTCCCGGCCGCCGTGCTCGGCCTGAAACGTACCGCGCTGGCCGGCTGGCTGCTCGTGGCCCTGGGCGTATTGCCGCTGCTGATTGCGATCATCGGACGGTCGGGCCCGATCGCATCGCTCACGGCGGCAAGCGTTGTTCCGCTGATCTGCGGGATCGTCTATCTCGTGTCCGTCAGGATGGCGAGTGGCAGTCCGGCGTCGGGAAATGCACGGGCAGCCGCGGCCTGAAGACGCCCATAAACCTTTGCGTAACAGGAATCGGGCGGGGAACGGATGGCGGGTAGCATCGGGGCCATGAGCGCCGACGACGACGACATCACCGAAGAACTCCTGACCGACGCCGACAAGCTGACCGGGCTGAGCCTCGAACTGCTGGGCCTTGACCCGCATCCGGATGACATGACTCCGGAGCAGCGGCTCCTGTTCGACCCGGAGGACCTGGAAGAAATGGCCGCCGTCCCGGCGGAAGACTGTCAGAAGTCCGTACGCCAGACCCGCCTGCTGGCAGGCCTGCTGTGGAACTCGTCGAGCATCCTCATCGACCAGCTCTTCCGTGATCTGGGCACCCTCAGCAAGCTGGACGCCGCCACCCCGCCCGACATCGCCGGAACCTCGGTGCTGTCCTCGCTGCCGCCGCAGTTCGCCGGCAGCTACGACGCGAAATTCACCCAGAAGTTCATCGTCGTCGCCGCCGACCTGACGGCGTCCCTGGTCCGTGGCTGGACTGCCCCCGGTTGCCTCGCCGCCGAACTCGCCGTCCGGTGCCTTCTCGATCAGGCGGAAGTCACCGAGGACATCTACGAACTCGATCTCCCGGAGGAGTGGCGGGCGCAGGTGGAGGAAGTCCTGCTGGAGGACGCGGACAGCGAAGCGCTGTTCTCGGACAGCCCGGACGTTCTTGAGCACGACGCCGACCGGCTGGGCTTCGAGCACTGGTTCAAACCCTTCGCCCCCGGGGACACGGTCCCGCCCTACGCCTGCTCCTGATCCTGATCCCCAGGCCTGCCCCTAGCCCGCCGGGGCAGCCAGTCCTGCCAGGAAGTCCTCGATAAACCGCCGGACGCCGTCCCACTCGGTGTAGACGTAATCGCGGGTGCTATCCAGGTCAGGGGACCCTTTGTCCTTGGTGATCTTCTTCATGAGCTGGCGTTTGAGGAAGTTGTAGTGGGTGTACAGCAGCGCGCCGGCGAACAACCCGACGTGCGCGGGCCGCCACCCCGTTTCCTCCTCGAACATTTCCACGTAACCCTCCGCGCTCTGCTCGTCCCCGTGGACGGCCAGGCTGACCGACACCAGGGCTGACGGCAGGCGATCAAGCTCCCCGCGGTTCTTCTTCACAAAGTCGGTCACGAAGCCCTCGTGCTTCCCCATGTGCACCGACGCCGCCACGATGACGCCGTCGTAGCCGCCCGGCAGGGTGTGCTCCGAGTGCTTGAGGTCCGCCGTTTCTGCCTGGTGACCGTGGGCCCGGACCAGCTCTGCCATGTACTCCGCAATCTGGGCGGTCTGTCCTTCAACGCTCCCGTAGGGGATATAGATCTTGGCCATGTTCCACTGTGTCCTCGCACCACAGTGAAGAAGTAGGGCCGAACGTCACCGACGTCCCGAAAGCGCACCGCACCCTTGACGGCGGCGCCCCTACAGCATGTGATGTAGGAAGGCTCCGGTCCGGTTCACAGTCGACCGGCCGGCGCAGTACGACGTATTCCCCCACGAAAGGACAGGACATGTCCCTGCTCGACGCCTCCCTCTGGGAGGGCAAGATCCACCTCAACGGCTGGCGCCCGGGAGGCGGCGGGACGGCCGACGCCGTCGAGCCCGCCACCGGCGCGACGCTGGGCAGCTATGGCCTCGCCTCCGTGGACGATGTCCGTGAAGCCGCCACCACAGCGGCAGCCGCCCAGAAGGACTGGGCGAAATTGAACCCCGAGGACCGCGCCGCCGTGCTGCGCCGCGCCGGGATGCTCTGGGAGGAGCACGCCGCCGAGATCCAGGACTGGATCGTGCGCGAGTCCGGCGGCATTCCGCCCAAGGCGGGCCTGGAAACGCACATCGCGGCCAACGAATGCTACGACGCCTCGGCGCTGCCCTCCCTCCCGGCCGGGGATGTGCTGACCTCGAACGAAAACCGCTGGTCCTTCGCCCGCCGGCGTCCGGTCGGCGTCGTGTCCGTGATTGCGCCGTTCAACTTCCCGCTGATCCTCTCCATCCGCGCGGTCGCCCCCGCGCTGGCCCTCGGCAACGCCGTGCTGCTCAAGCCCGATCCCCGCACGGCGGTCTGCGGCGGGGTCACGCTGATACGGATCTTCGAGGAGGCCGGGCTGCCGCCGGGGCTCCTGTCCCTGCTGCCGGGCGGGGCCGACATCGGCGCCGCCGTCGTCGAGGCACCGGAGGTCAGCGTTATCGCCTTCACCGGTTCGACGGCGGCCGGGCGGAAGATCGGCGAGACGGCTGGGCGGCTGCTTAAGCGCGCGCACCTGGAACTCGGCGGCAACAACGCCCTGATCGTCCTGCCGGGCGCGGACCTGCCCAAGGCCGCCTCCGCGGCGGCGTTCGGGTCCTTTATGCACCAGGGCCAGATCTGCATGACCGCCGGGCGCCACATCGTCCACGAGGACATCTACGAGGACTATGTCAGCGCCCTCGCGGAGAAGGCCTCGCATCTGCCGGTCGGAGATCCGAAGAGCGGAACTGTGGCATTGGGCCCGATCATCGACGGGAAACAGCTGCACCGGATCGACACGATCGTCCAGGACTCGGTGCAGGCCGGAGCCCGGCTGGCAGCCGGCGGCACGCACGACGGCAACTTCTACCGGCCCACCGTCCTCGCCGACCTCGACGTGGCCAGCCCGGCGTGGAAGGACGAGATCTTCGGCCCCGTGGCCCCGGTGATGAAGTTCTCCACCGTGGAGGAAGCCGTGGCCCTCGCCAACGGCAACGAATACGGCCTCTCGATCGGCATCCTGGGCGATGTGGGCATGGCGATGATCATCGCGGACCAGCTGGACTCCGGCAAGGTCCACATCAACGAACAGACAGTGTCCGACGAGGCGAACGCACCGTTCGGCGGGATGAAGAGCTCGGGCAACGGCTCCCGGATCGGCGGCCACCACGCCAACATGGAGTCCTTCACCGAAATCCAGTGGCTCACGGTCCGGCCGGACATCGCCCCGTACCCGTTCTAAGGCTCGGAAGAGGGAGGACCGGGCGGCAGCTGCCGCCGGGTCCTCCCTTCTCGTTCAGTGCTCCGCGGGAAGGTGCGTGGCGGGGTCGAAGGGCTCAAACACTGACGAGCCGATCATGAAGATGCCGCGCTGCGGGATCCAGAAGTCCCCGAGCCTGTCCTGAACGGGCTGCGCCGATTCCTGTCCCAGGTTGTGCCCGCGCAAGTGCGCTGTGCTCTCGCGGACAAACCACAGCTGCCGCGGGCGGGCACCGAAAATCTGCCCGTTGGGCACCCTGCCCGTCAGCCCGATGTGTCCGGCCCCGAGCACCGGGCCGGCGACAGCCCCCATGGCGCGCAGGAATGTCCGGTTGCGCCACAGCCGCTCCGGGACCGACCCTGCCACCGCCGACATGAGCCGGGTGATCGGCGTCGCGGCCAGCGTCACGTCCCAGCTCAGGTCCACGCCGTCTCCGACCTCCACGCTGAAGGAGTAGTCGTTCCGCCACCGGATGGAGATCCCGCCGGTCGACGCCGACCCGAGGGCGCTGCCAAAGTAGCGGGGACAGGAGGACCTCGGGGCTGCTGTGCTGTGCATCGTCCAGACACCGGCAGGGTCGCGGATCCAGACCGAGTTGTAGCCCGGGCCGACGGATGAAACGGGAAAATGCCGCAGGGCCAGGATGTAGCCGGAGCTGAACGGAACGCCCATCACGCCGTACCCGGCAAACCGTTCTTCCGGGCCGGAGGGCAGCGCCGGGTGGCGTTCCACGGACTCAACAAGGGTGCGAGGACTCTGCATGGCTACCGCCTCCGTTGTGCTACATGTGGACGTGCAGGCGCCGGGCCGCTTCGGAGATCGAACCGCTCAGCGAGGGGTACACGGTGAAGGTGCTCGCGACGTCGTCGACGTGCAGCTTCTGGGTGACCGCGAGCGAGATCGCGAAGATCAGCTCCGAGGCGTTCGGACCCACCACGACACCGCCGATCACGGTGCCGGAGCCCTTGCGGGCAAAGATCTTGATGAAGCCGTCCTTGTGGTTGCGCATCTTGGCGCGCGCGTTGCTGCGCAGCGAAAGCTTCACGACGTCGGCCTGGTACTTGCCGGATTCGATCTCGGCCTCGGAGACGCCGACGTTCGCGATCTCGGGCGAGGTGAAGATATTGGACGCCACCTGGTGCAGCTTGAGCGGGGTCACGCTGTCGCCCAGGAAGTGCGCGATCGCGATCCGGCCCTGCATCGCAGCCACGGACGCGAGTGCCAGCACCCCGGTGCAGTCGCCCGCGGCGTAGATGTTCGGCGCGGTGGTGCGGGAGACGCCGTCGACCTTGATGTGGCCGCTCTCGGTGAGCGCCACGCCGGCCTCCTCAAGGCCGATCCCGGCGGTGTTCGGGATGGAGCCGACAGCGACCAGGCAGTGGCTGCCGGTGACCTTGGAGCCGTCGCCGAGGGTGACGATGACGCCGTCCTCGGTGCGTTCCACGGTCTCGGCGCGGGCGAGGGACAGCACCTTGACGCCGCGGCGTTCGAAGACGCCTTCGAGCACCTCGGCGGCGTCGGTGTCCGAGCCGGGCAGCACGCGGTCGCGGCTGGAAATCAGGGTGACCTTGGAACCGAGGCCGTTGTAGGCGGAGGCGAACTCGGCGCCGGTCACACCGGAGCCGACCACGATCAGGTCCTCGGGGAGCTCGTCCATGTTGTAGATCTGCGCCCAGTTCAGGATCCGGACACCGTCCGGGCGTGCGGTGGGCAGCTCGCGCGGGTGGGCACCAACGGCCAGCAGGATCGCGTCCGCCTCGACGATTTCCGTGCCGTCGGCGGTGAGGACCTCAATGGTGTGGCTGTCCAGCATTTTGCCGGAGCCGAGCATGATCCGGACATCCTGTTTCTCAAGGCCCTTCTGGATGTCCAGGGACTGCTGCCGGGCCAGCCGCAGCAGGCGGTCGTTGATGTGCTTGAGGTCCGCGCGCATCGTGGGGGTGCAGTCGCCGCCGTCGAGGTCGAACTTGACGCCGAGCTCGCCGGCCTCGCCGACGCGGGTCATCAGGTCCGCCGTGGCAATCAGGGTCTTGGAGGGCACGACGTCGGTCAGTACCGCGGAGCCGCCGAGCCCCGCCCGTTCGATGATGGTGACCTTCGCGCCAAGGGAGGCGGCGACCATGGCAGCTTCGTAGCCGCCGGGCCCTCCGCCCAGGATTGCGATGCGGGGTGAGCTGAAATCGGGATGCGTAGTCACAATCAGCCATTGTCCACCATCCGGACCGGCACCACCAAGAATCCGGGACCGCACCGCGCGGGCACGGTGTGGGGCGGCGTGCTGGGCAGCACGCCGCCGGCAAGATAACTTGTACCGGTGAGTACAACAGAATTCCTGAACACGGACCCCTTCGACGCTGCCCGCGCCGCCGCCGACTACATCGCCGAAGAGACGGGGATCGACGCGCACGACGTCGCCCTGGTGCTCGGCTCGGGCTGGGGCGACGCCGCCGAGCTGATCGGCGCGACCACCGCTACGCTCTCCGCGGACGAGGTCCCCGGCTTCTCCTCCCCCTCGGTGGTGGGCCACGTCGGCACCATCCGCTCCGTGCTGACCAAAGAGGGCAAGCGCGCCCTGGTTCTGGGCGCCCGCACCCACTACTACGAGGGCAAAGGCGTCCGCGCCGTCGTCCACGGGGTCCGCGCCGCGGCCGCGGCCGGCTGCAAGACCCTCGTCCTTACCAACGGTTGCGGCGGACTTAACGAGGACTGGACACCCGGCACCCCCGTGCTGATCAGCGACCACATCAACCTCACCGCGACCTCCCCGCTGGAAGGCGCCACCTTCGTGGACCTCACCGACCTCTACTCGGCACGGATCCGCGCCCTGGCCCGCGAAGTCGATCCCACCCTGGACGAGGGTATTTACGCCCAGTTCACGGGCCCGCACTACGAAACTCCGGCCGAGGTGCAGTACGCCAAACGGATCGGCGCGGACCTGGTGGGCATGTCCACCGCGCTCGAAGCCATCGCCGGCCGCCACGCGGGCATGGAGGTCTTTGGCATCTCGCTCGTGACCAACCTCGCCGCCGGCATCAGCCCGGTGCCGCTGAGCCACGAGGAAGTCCTCGAATCCGGCCAGGCCGCGGGCCCGCGCATCTCCAAACTGCTGGCGGAGATCATCGCGAAGCTCTGAGGCGTCAGCTTCCCGGCGCCAGGTAGCGCACCGCTTTTGCCTTGTCCTGCGGGAACCGCCGTTCCATCGAATCCGCGATCCCGGCGATGGTCTGGCGTGCCAGCGCCTGCCGCCAGGCGAGTTCGGCCTGGCGCATGGCCTGGGAGATCAGGCAGGTCCGGACGAAGTTCTGCTCGGAGTCGGAGTCCGGGACGTTGGCAAGGATGCCGTCGCAGCGGAACACCGGATCGGGGCCTTCCAGGGCCAGGACAATATCCAGGACGGTCACGTTCTCCGGCCTGCGTGCCAGGTGGAAACCGCCGCGCGGGCCGGAGACGGAGCCGAGGATCCCGGCGCGCACCAGCGCCTGGAGTTGTTTGTTGAGGTAAGCGCCCGGGAGCTTGTAGTACTCCGCCAGCCGGGCGCTGTTGACCGCTTCGCCGGCCGGTGTCCACGCCATGTTGACGCAACTGTGTACGGCCCATTCCACCCCACGGCCCATCTTCATATTCCAGACGCTACGTGTCCGGAAAATTGGCTGTCAAGGGTTGCGGGCCAGGACGTCTGTGATTGATCTGTAAGTCGGCCTCTCGCTTGTCGGGGGAGGCATCCGCGGCGAATGACGCTAGTTTTGTTCCTATGACGTCTTCTGCTGCCGAACTCACCCGCCTGCTGAGCGACGCCCGGTCCTGGGCGGCCCAGGACCCGGATCCCGCCACCGCCGCCGCCCTGACCGAACTGGTCCGGCTCGCCGACGACGGCGCCGCGGCGGCACGCCAGGAGCTCGCCGACAGTTTCAGCGGCACCCTGCAGTTTGGCACCGCGGGCCTGCGGGCGGCCCTCGGCCCCGGCCCGAACCGGATGAACCGCGCCGTGGTGCGCCGCGCCGCCGCGGGGTTCACCGCCTTCCTGACCGGCGCCGTTGCCCAGGCCGCCCCCGGCACCCGGCCGCGCGCGGTCGTCGGCTACGACGCCCGGCACAACTCGGACATCTTCGCGGAAGAAACCGCGGCGATCCTCACCGCCGCCGGCGTCGAAACCTTCCTGATGCCGTCCGCGCTGCCCACCCCGCTGCTCGCCTATGCGGTGCGGGCCCTGGAGTGCGACGGCGGCGTGATGGTCACCGCCAGCCACAACCCGCCGCAGGACAACGGCTACAAGGTCTACCTGGGACGCCACGCCGTCGAGGAGAGCGGACGCGGCGCGCAGATCGTGGCGCCGTACGATGCCCTGATCGCGGCGGAAATCGACGCCGTCGGTGAGCTCTCCGGCGTCGTCCTGGCCACGGAGGGCTGGACCGTACTGGATCCGTCGATCGCCGCCGACTACGAGGCCGCCGTCGCCGCTCTGGCCAAACCGGAGCATTTCCCGGCCCGCGGGCTCAAGATCGTCCTGACCCCGATGCACGGGGTGGGCGGCGATACCGCCGTCGCGGTGTTGCACGCGGCCGGTTTCGCCGACGTCACCCTGGTGAGCGAGCAGGCCGAACCGGACCCCGACTTCCCCACCGTGAACTTTCCCAACCCCGAAGAGCCCGGCGCCCTGAACCTGGCCCTCGAAACTGCCGCCCGCGTGGAGGCGGACCTTGTGATCGCCAACGATCCCGACGCGGACCGCGCTGCGGTCGCCGCGAAGGATCCGGACACCGGCGCATGGCGGATGCTGCGCGGCGACGAGGTCGGCGCCCTGCTCGGCGCGCACATCGTGGCGCGGCTGGCGGCCGGCGGCAGCGCAGAAACCACGGCCGGAGTTTTCGCGAACTCGATCGTGTCCTCGCGGCTGCTCGCCAGGATCGCTGCCGCGGCGGGCTACGCGCATGAGGAGACCCTTACCGGCTTCAAGTGGATTGCCCGTGTTCCCGGGCTGCTGTACGGCTATGAGGAGGCGCTGGGTTATTGCGTCGCGCCCTCCCTGGTCCGGGACAAGGACGGGATCTCCGCGGCGGTGCTGATTGCCGAGTTCGCGGCGGCGGCGAAGGCCGACGGCAAGACCATCTTCGATACGCTCGACGAGTTGTACCTGGTCCACGGGCTGCACGCGTCCGACCAGCTCAGCATCCGGGTCGCGGACCTGGGCCTGCTGGACGCCATGATGAACCGGCTGCGCGTCAGCCCGCCGGAATCCTTTGGCGGCTCCGCCGTCGAAACCGTCACAGACCTCGCCGAGGGCAGCGCACAGCTGCCGCCCACCGACGGCCTGCTGTACCTGACGAAGGATTCCAGCCGCATCATCATCCGCCCCAGCGGGACCGAGCCTAAGCTCAAGTGCTACCTGGAGGTCATCCGCAGCGTCGGCTCGGCCGCCGAACTGCCCGAGGCGCGGCACGAGGCACGCGCCGCGCTCGACGCCGTCCTGGTGGACGTCCGCGAGGCGCTGGGACTCTAACGCCCCGGGTCAGCCGCTAAAGCTCGACCTCAATGTACCCGCCCACAATCCGGGTACCGAAGGTTGGGAGCCTCAGTGCTGGCGTGCCCAGGCACTCCCCCGTCCGGAGGTCGTAGACCTCCTTGTGCAGCGGCGAGGCAACGGTCTGGCGCGAACCGCGGGACCCGGTGATTCCGCGGCTCATCACGTGCGCGCCGGTGGCCGGATCCTCCTGGCCGACGGCGTAAACCTCACCGGACACGGTGCGGAACAACGCCACCTGCCGCCCCGCGATCAGCGCGGCCTCGCCCCAGGCCGGTTCCAGGTCCGTCACGGCGCACACGCGGTGCCAGCCGGTCCCGAAGCCGGGGTGTTCAACAAAGCTTTGTGCTGCGCTCTCAAGTACGGCAGTCATTTCGGCCCCTCTCTGATACATCTTTCCCGGGCTCAGCCGCTCCTGCGGCCATATACCCAAGCTAGGGCCGGGGTGTAACAGCAGCGTGCAGTTAATGTGTCCGGCGGGTAAAAGAGACCTCACCCGGCCGGAAACGCGTCCGTGATGCAGAAGTTAAGATCACGAAACATAAGGGAAACTGAAGCGAAACTGCGCTTGCCTAGTCTGGGTGGACACCTCGATTGAGAAGGCCGCGATGCACCGACTGCGGCCCATGCGAAAGGCCCACCGTGACCGGACAGACTTCAAGCCCCCAGAATCAGGGCGCAGAGCGCGCCACAGCACCGCGCCGCGTTGTGGTTGCCGGCGGCGGCCCTGCTGCCCACCGTTTCGCCGACGCCATGCACGCCCGGGGCCTGGACGGCTGGAACGTCACCGTCCTCACCGAGGAAGCCCACCTCCCCTACGACCGGGTCGCGCTGAGCAGGGCCCTCACCGACGCCGACGTCGACCTCACCCTGGGCAGCGCCTCGATGTGGGACCACGAGGCGCTGACCCTGCGAACCGGCGAGCGCGTGACCGGCATCGACACCGCGGGCAAGACCGTGACCACCGCGGCCGGCACCATGTACCCGTATGACGAACTGGTCGTCGCGACCGGCTCCGACGCAGCCCGGCTGCCGATCCCGGGATCCGAACTCACCCACGTCTACCGCACGCTGGAAGATGTCTGGGCCATCAACAAGGCGATCGCCGAACTGACGGAGAAGCTGGGCCGCAAGGTCACCGCCGTCACCATCGGCGGTGGCCTGCTGGGCCTGGAATCCGCCGCCGGCACCGAACAGCTCGGCGCCACCCCGATTGTCATCAACGGCTCCCCTTGGCTCATGAACACCCAGCTGGACCAGGGCGCCGGCCAGGCCCTGGGCCGCCTGATCGAAGCCAAGGGCTTCACCGTCCACGGCGGCGTGTTCCCCTCCGAAGTCCTGTCCGACGCCGACGGCCAGGTCACCGGGGTGCTGATGGCTGACGGCCGCATCATCGACGCCGACCTTGTGATCGTCGCGATCGGCGTCAAGCCCCGCGATGAGCTGTTCCGCGCCGCCAACGGCCCGGCGGTGGAAGGCACCGCGGCGGAGGATACAGCCCCGCTGTTTGATCTCGGCCCGCGCGGCGGCGTTGTGATCTCCGACGGCTGTGAGACGCAGGTCCCCGGCATCTGGGCGATCGGCGAGGTCGCCAACTTCGGCGGCATGTGCCTGGGCCTCGTGGCTCCCGCCAACACCATGGCGGAAATCGTCGCGGACCGGCTGCACGGCGGCGACGCCACCTTCCCGGGCTTCGACACCGCCACCAAGCTCAAGCTCTCCGGCGTCGACGTCGCCAGCTTCGGTGATGCCTTCGCCCGGACCGAGCACGCGCTGGAAATCGTCTACGCCGACCCGGCCCGCGGTGTTTACCAGAAAATTGTCACCACGGACGATGCCAAGACCCTGCTGGGCGGCATCTTCGTCGGGGACGCCACGCCGTACACGTCCCTGCGCCCCATGCTGGGCCGCGAACTGGCCGCCGAACCCGGCGCCTACCTCACCGCGGCCGGCGGCGGCGACGCCCCGGAGACCCAACTCCCGGACGACGCCATCCTGTGTTCCTGCAACAACGTGGCCGCCGGCGGCATCCGCGACGCCATCAACGGCTGCGGCGCCTGCGAGGGCAACGCCCCGGTCCGGGAACTCGGCGAGCTGAAGGGCTGCACCCGCGCCGGCACCAGCTGCGGTTCCTGTGTTCCGATGCTCAAGAAGCTGCTGGAAACGGAACTGACCAAGTCCGGCGTCGAGGTCTCCAAGGCCCTCTGCGAGCACATCGAGCTGTCCCGCCAGGAACTCTTCGAGACCATCCGGGTCCTGGAGCTGACCTCTTTCGAGGAGGTAATGGCCAAGTACGGCACCGGTTCCGGCTGTGACATCTGCAAGCCGACCATCGCGAACATCCTGGCCAGCCAGAACAGCGCCTACGTCCTGGACGCGGGCCGCGGCACCCTGCAGGACACCAATGACCGGGCCCTGGCCAACATGCAGAAGGACGGGACCTACTCCGTGGTGCCGCGCATCGCCGGCGGTGAGATCACCCCGAAGAAGCTCGGCGTCATTGCCGCCGTGGCGGAGAAGTACAACCTTTACACCAAGATCACCGGCGGCCAGCGGATCGACATGTTCGGCGCCCGGCTGGAGCAGCTCCCGGAAATCTGGAAGGAACTGGTCGACGCCGGGTTCGAGTCCGGCCAGGCCTACGGCAAGAGCCTGCGCACGGTGAAGTCCTGCGTCGGTTCCACCTGGTGCCGTTTCGGGGTCCAGGACTCGGTGGCCATGGCCATCCAGTTGGAGCTGCGCTACCGCGGCCTCCGCAGCCCGCACAAGCTCAAGATGGGTGTCTCCGGCTGCGCCCGGGAATGCGCCGAAGCCCGCGGCAAGGACGTCGGCGTGATCGCCACCGCGGATGGCTGGAACCTCTACGTCGGCGGCAACGGAGGTGCCACCCCGGCGCACGCCCAGCTGCTGGCCAAGGACCTCGACGACGAAACGCTGTTGAAGTACATCGACCGCTACTTCATGTACTACATCCGTACCGCGGACCGCCTGCAGCGCACGGCGCGGTGGCAGGAGGAGCTTGCCAGCGGCATCAAACACGTCGAGGACGTGGTGGTGCATGACACCCTGGGCATCGCCGAGGACCTCGAAGCCGCCATGGCCAAGCACGTTGACACCTATGTGGACGAGTGGGCTGACACGCTGAAGGATCCCGAACGCCTGCGCCGGTTCCGGTCCTTCGTCAACGCCCCGGACCAGAAGGACGATTCCATCACCTTCGTCCCCGACGAGCGCGGCCAGATGCGCCCCGCCACCGCCGAGGAAAAGGCGCTGGCCAGCCAGCAACCGGTACTGCTCGCCGCCAGCATCCCGGTCCGTGCAAGCGACAAGAACGAGGTATAACCATGCAGCTCAGCATCAATCTCACCGGACGCGAAGTCCTTGTCACCGGCTCGGACACCGCCGCCCGCCAGGCAGTCCGCCGCTACCGGGCGGCCGGCGCCGTCGTCTCCCGGCTGAGCAGCCCGGCTGGTGCCCGCCACGACGGCCCGCTGCCGGAGCGTCCCTTCCTGGTCGCCGCGGTCGACGACGGCCAGCCCGGCTGGGAGGCGCTGCTGGACCGCTGCCGCGAAACCGGCATCCCGGTCGCGGTGGAACCTGCCGCCGGCCCCGCCGGCCATGTCACCCTGGTCGGCGGCGGTCCCGGAACCACCGAGCTGCTGACGGTCGCCGCGGTCAAGGCACTGCGGGACGCCGACGTCGTCTTCTACGACCGGCTGGCCCCGTATCAGGAGCTGCCCGCGCTGAGCACGGCCGAGCTGGTGGATGTGGGCAAGCGCCCCGGCCACCACCCGGTCAGCCAGGCCGGTATCGAGGACCTCATGGTGGACGCTGCCCTGTCCGGGAAGAACGTGGTGCGGCTCAAGGGCGGCGACCCGTACGTGTTCGGCCGCGGCGGCGAGGAAGTGGCCTCCTGCGTAAAGGCCGGTGTGCCCGTCCGGGTGATCTCCGGCGTGACGAGTGCCATTTCGGTCCCGGCTGCGGCCGGGATCCCGGTGACGCACCGCGAGGTCAGCCACATGTTCACGGTGGTCTCCGGCCACGCCCCGCTGACCGAGAAGGAGCACATGCACCTCGCCGGACTGGGCGGGACCATCGTGGTACTGATGGGCATCGGGACGCTGCACCAGCTCGTCGCCGGGCTGCGCCGGGCGGGGATGCGCGCGGACATGCCGATGGCCGTCGTCGAGCGCGGTTACCGCCCCGGCCAGCGGACCACCATCGCCGAGCTGGGCACCATCACGACGGCTGCTGCGGAGTGCAGCAACCCCGCCGTACTGGTGATCGGCGACGTCGTCCGGGTGGCCGAGGCCAACCGGGGCTGCGCGGAAGCCGAAGCCGAGCTGGACCGCCTCGCCGCGTCCCTGATGGGAGCGTGAAGGCCGTGAGCGCGCTCAACGCGATCGCCCCGGCCGGGCTGCCCGGCCCCAGCCCCGACCCGACGCCGGCAGCCGCGGCGGAGACCATCGCGGATCCTGTCGCGGTAACTGCGGAGCTGCCGCTGGAGGGCTTCCGGATCGGGGTGACCTCGCACCGCCGGTCCCAGGACCTGATCGAGGCCCTGGAACGGCGCGGCGCCGAGGTGCTGCATGCGCCGGCGCTGAAGATCGCGCCCGTTCAGGAGGACGTGAACCTGATCGAGGACACCCGGGCCATCATCGCTGCACGACCCGAGCTGTGCATCGCCACCACCGCCTACGGCATGCGGCGCTGGTGCGAGGCGGCGGACACCTTCGGGATCGGCGAGCAGCTGCTGGAAACCCTCGGCGCCACCCGGATGTTCGTCCGCGGGCCCAAGGCCCGCGGCGCCGTCCGCGCGGCCGGACTGGCCGACGTCGGGATCAGCAGCGACGAAACCACCGCCACACTGGTGGACATGCTCCTGGCCGAGGGGGTGCGCGGCAAGACCGTCGCGGTGCAGCTGCACGGCTACACCGATGTGCGCCAGCTCGAACGCCTCCGGATGTCCGGCGCCACGGTCCTGACCGTCACCCCGTACCGCTGGGTCAAACCCGACGGCGCGGACCGGCTGCCGCGGCTGATCGAGGCCGCGTGCAGCGGCAACCTGGACGTGCTGACCTTCACCAGCGCCCCCGCAGTGGATGCCATGTGGAGCACCGCGCATGAGATGGGCCTGTACCAGCAGCTCGTGGAGAGCCTGAAGACCACGGTGGCAACCGCCGTGGTCGGCCCAATCACGGCGCAGCCGCTCATTGATGCCGGACTGCAGCCGCTGGTCCCGGACCGGTTCCGGATGGGCGCCCTGATCCGGCTTGTTGTGGAGCACCTTGCCCTCAACCACGTCCGCCGCCTGGACACGGTCTCGGGCCGCGTGGAACTCCGTGGCCGCTCGTTGCGGATCGACGGCGAGTCCGTGGAGCTGGCTCCCGCCCCGCTCCTGCTCCTGCGGGCCCTCATGGGCGCCGGCGGCGCGGTGCTGTCCCGCGAGTCGCTGTCCGAACTGCTGGAACTCCGCGGTTCGGTCCATGCCCTGGACATGACGGTCAGCCGGCTGCGCTCCGCCCTGCCGGACGGCCGGCTCGTGGAAACCGTGGTGAAACGCGGTTACCGGATCAGGGTGTGACCCACGGCATTACTGGCGGGTAAACATTGGCGAACGGGCGGCGAAAATCCCGCAACACCGGGGAAACACGCCGGAAAGATCACCCGCCTACGCTGGGTTCATCAAGCAGTCAGGCCACACCACGGGCCACCAGCGAAAGGGCCTCACCATGTCCGCCACCCCCACCGTTTCCGCCGATTCCCAGACCCGGCCCCGGATCGTCATCGCCGGGGCCGGCCCTGCCGCGCAGGCCCTCGTCCGCCAGCTCACCCGGACCCCTTTCGCCGGCGGGATCACGATGCTCAGCAACCGGGACGACGCCCCCGAGGAGCTGCTGGAACTCGCCGCCCTCCCGCAGGTGTCCGTCCGCTTCGGCCAGCCGGCGAGCTACATCGACCCGGACAGCCGCTACGTCACCACGGCGGACGGACTGGAATTCAGCTACGACCAGCTGGTCATCGCGACCGGGTCCTCCCCCGCCGGCACGCCGCTAGCAGGGGAAGGCCGGTGCCTGAACTACTCCACCATCGACGACGCCGCCCGGCTGGGCGAGGCCGTCAAGGACGTCACCCGGGTCCTGGGCCGGCGTCCGCTGGGCATCCTGGTTGGCACGGGGACGGCCGCGGGCCAGGCCGAGGCCGTGCTGCGCGCCCGCGGCGTGAGCCCTATCCGCACCACCCAGCGGCCGGCATCCGTCGTTCCGACCCTCGCCGGTTCGGCACTCGCAGCCGCGGGGATTGTGTTCGAGGACGGCTCCAGCATGGCCGGGGACCTTGTGGTTCTGGCCGAGGAGCCGATTGCCCGCGACGCCCTCGCGGTCAGCGCCGGCCTGAAGACGGCACGCCAGGGCGGGATCGTGATCGGCCGTGACTTCCGCACGTCCGTCCCGGGAATCTGGGCCATCGGGGATGCCGCCGTGTTCGACGGCGTCCGTCTGGGACTGCTGGTGGCCGCGTCCTCCGCCGCCTCGGTCTGCGCCTCCCAGCTGCTCCGGGCCGGACTCGCGGAGCCCCTCGCCGAGGCTGCCTGAACCCGGCGCGGACGCCCTCCGGAGGGAGGCCTGTTGTGGCAAGATGGACACCTGAGAAGCCACGAAGGGACCCCATGAGCAACGAAGCCGCCGCGACTGCCGGAAGCACCACCCCCGCTAACATTGCCTCCTACATTGACCACACCCTGCTCAAGCCGGAGGCAAGCGAGGCCGAGATCCTCAACGTCTGTGCCGAGGCCGCCGAGTACCGGTTCAAGTCCGTGTGCGTCAACCCGGTGTGGGTCAAGACGGTCAAGAAGGCCCTGAAGGGCTCCGGTGTGCTGACGTGCTCCGTAGTCGGCTTCCCGCTGGGCGCCACCCCCAGCGACGTCAAGGCCTTCGAGGCCCGCGGCGCGGTGCTGGACGGTGCCGAGGAAGTCGACATGGTGATCAACATTGCCGCGGCCCGGGCCAACGACAAGGGCGCCCTGGTCGATGACATCACGGCCGTCGCCGAGGCCGTGCACGACGGCGGCGCCATCCTGAAGGTCATCATCGAGACGGCGCTGCTGGACGACGCCCAGAAGGTGCTGGCCTGCGAGGCGGCCGTGGCGGCGGGCGCCGACTTTGTGAAGACCTCCACTGGTTTCAACGGGGGCGGGGCGACCGCCGAGGACGTCGCGCTGATGCGCCGCACCGTGGGCCCGGACCTGGGCGTCAAGGCCTCGGGCGGGGTGCGTTCACTCGCTGACGCACAGGCTATGATTGCTGCAGGTGCAACACGAATTGGCGCCAGCTCCGGCATCGCGATCGTCAAGGGTGAACAGGGTTCCTCCGCGTACTGACTGCTATCCGATACAACCGTAGCCGCCACAGTTTTGAGCCCCACGGGGCCGAGGAGGAACGAATGTCCAGCAAGATCACCACCGCCACGACGCCGCAGAACGAGACTGCCAGCACGACGCCGCAGAACGAGAACAGCCTCGGCTCCAGCGTCGTCCTGTTCGCCGTGATGATGGTCCTCTTCTTCGCATCCCTGTACTCGCTGAGCTTCCTGACGCTGGGCAACCCGTGGCCGATGGCCGTCTGCCTCGGCCTGTTCGCCCTGGCATTCTGGATTCCCCAGACCGTCACCGGCCGCTCGGATTCCGCGGGCGAATTCTAAACACACCTGTTCTTAAACGACTGAAGCTCCGGACTTCCGGAGCTTCAGTCGTTTAAGCGGGGATACTACACGGCGGCGAGCACCCGGATGAGGCTCTGGACCAGGCCGGTCCCCAGGGCAACGGCGTCCGGCCAGTGCAGCTTGGCCAGGGCCAGCACCGCGCCGAACATGCCGATCATGGCATAGGCGCTGACCGGGATCAGCACGAACCATTCCCGCCGCGAGCCGGCACGGCCCAGCAGGGGGATGGAGAACGCCCCGTTGGACTTCCAGACGTTCCTGAGCAGCGGCAGTTTCCGCAGGAGCTTCGGCGGCTTGATCACGATGGGCCAGAGCAGCGGCACTCCCCCGGTGGTGATCATGTCCCCGACGATGTGGACCAGCACCCCGGTCAGCATCGAGACCGGCAGCCAGGTCCACTGGTGCGGCGCGAACCAGGTCACCAGCCCGGCCATGGCGAGGGCGAAGACCCAGTTGCTGATCCAGCCGTACTTCGGGAAGAGTTTGAGGGCTTTGGCGGCGATGTTGATCAGGAACATGCACAGCAGCCCGGCGCCCACCGACAGCAGCCCCCAGTCCGTCTGCAGCTGGAGCTGCCCGGCCAGGGCCGCGAGCAGCACAAAGAACGCCGCGCCGAGCAGGGAATGCGTGCCCTGCCGGTGCCCGCCGGAGACATTCTCGATGCCCACGGCGATCACGTTTGAGAGCGGCGGCAGCGAATGCGCCACCGTGCTGGAACGGTGGTCCCAGTCGCAGACCAGGGCCGTCCCCGCCGTCGCCATCCCGCCGATCACAATCCCGGTCGCGTCCAGCGGATACCAGCCCAGTGTGTACGGCCCCGTCGAGGCAATAGCCACCCACGCCGCCGCTCCCGACGCGGCGTGGTGTCCTCCCATCACCCTTTATTTCACCGACGGTGCTGCAGCGACAGCGGAGTCGGAGAAGATATTGCGGATGACGCCGTTGGCCCACTCGAGGATCTCGGCGTCCTGCAGGTCCCGGCCGCCGATCCGGGCGGTCTTAGGCTTGGGGATGAGCACCGCGTCCAGGGCCGGCTTGGCCTGCGCACCGGGGTACATCCGGGTGAGCCGCATGAGCTTGGACTCCGGCAGCTGCGCCGGGGAGAACTTGATGAAGTTGCCCTGCAGGGCAACGTCGCTGAGCCCGGCCTCGCGGGCGCCGACCCGGAAGCGCGCCACGTCGATCAGGTTCTTCGCCGGCAGCGGCAGCTCGCCGTAGCGGTCCACGAGTTCCGCGAGGACCTCGTCGATCGCCTCGTAGGTGATGGCCGAGGCGAGCTTGCGGTACGCCTCGAGGCGCAGCCGTTCGCCGGGCACGTAGTCGTGCGGCAGGTGCGCATTGACCGGCAGCTCGATCTTCATCTCCGCGGCCTTCTCCTCGGCCTCGCCACGGTACTCCGCGACGGCCTCGCCCACCAGGCGGATGTAGAGGTCGAAGCCGACACCCTGGATGTGGCCGGACTGCTCCCCGCCGAGCAGGTTGCCGGCGCCGCGGATCTCGAGGTCCTTCATGGCCAGCTGCATGCCGGCGCCGAGTTCGTTGTGGGTGGCGACGGCCTTGAGCCGTTCCAGCGCCACCTCGCCCAGCGGCTTTTCCGAGGGGTACAGGAAGTACGCGTAGGCGCGTTCGCGGCCGCGGCCCACGCGTCCGCGCAGCTGGTGCAGCTGGGACAGGCCGTATTTGTCTGCCCCGTCCACGATCAGCGTGTTGGCGTTGGAGATGTCCAGGCCGGTCTCAATGATGGTGGTGCAGACCAGCACGTCGAAGCGTTTCTCCCAGAAATCCACGATGATCTGCTCGAGCCGGCTCTCGGACATCTGCCCGTGCGCCACCTCCACCCGGGCCTCCGGGACCAGTTCGCGGATCTTCGCCGCGGTACGGTCGATCGTGGACACCCGGTTGTGCACGAAGAACACCTGGCCCTCGCGCATGAGCTCGCGGCGGATCGCCGCGGAGGTCTGCTTATCCGTGTACGGGCCCACGTAGGTCAGGACCGGGTGGCGTTCCTCCGGCGGGGTGGCCAGCGTGGAGGTCTCGCGGATGCCGGTGAGCGACATTTCCAGGGTCCTCGGAATCGGGGTGGCGCTCATCGCCAGGACGTCCACGTTGGTGCGCATCTTCTTGAGCGCTTCCTTGTGCTCGACGCCGAAGCGCTGCTCCTCATCGACGATCACCAGGCCGAGGTCCTTGAACGCGAAGTCCTTGGACAGCAGGCGGTGGGTGCCGATCACGACGTCCACGGAACCGCCTTTGACGCCTTCGGCGGTCTCCTTGGCCTCCTTGCCGCTCTGGAAGCGGGACAGCGGCTTGACCACCAGCGGGAAGCCGGAGAAGCGTTCGGTGAAGGTCTCGTAGTGCTGCTGGGCGAGCAGCGTGGTGGGCACCAGCACGGCGACCTGCTTGCCGTCCTGGACGGCCTTGAACGCCGCGCGGACCGCGATCTCGGTCTTGCCGTAGCCGACGTCGCCGGAGATCAGCCGGTCCATCGGGATCTCCCGTTCCATGTCCGCTTTGACCTCGTTGATGGTGGTCAGCTGGTCCGGGGTTTCCACATACGGGAAGGCTTCCTCGAGTTCGCGCTGCCACGGGGTGTCCGGGCCGAAGGCGTAGCCGCGGGAGGCCATCCGGGCCGAGTAGAGCCGGATCAGCTCGCCGGCGATTTCCTTGACGGCCTTGCGGGCCTTGGACTTGGTGCTGGCCCAGTCCGCGCCGCCCATCTTGCTCAGCGCCGGGGTGTCCCCGCCGACGTAGCGGGTGACCTGGTCCAGCTGGTCGGTGGGCACAAAGAGCCGGTCGCCGGGGGCGCCGCGCTTGGACGGTGCGTACTCCAGGACGAGGTATTCGCGCACCCCGTCCCCGCCACCCGCCACCCTGCGCTGGATCAGCTCCACGAACCGGCCGATGCCGTGCTGTTCGTGCACCACGGAGTCGCCGGCCACGAGCTGCAGCGGGTCCACGGCGTTCCGCCGCTTGGACGGCATCCGGCGCATGTCCTTCGTGGAACCGGCGGAGGTCCGGCCCAGCAGGTCGGCCTCGGTCAGCAGGGCGAGCTTGAGCGGCTCCAGGACAAACCCGCGTCCGACGGCGGCCGTGGTCACCTCGATCAGCCCGGCCTGCGGGTCGTCGTCGAGGGTGTCGACCCGGGCGCAGGGGATGTCGTTGTCGTGGAAGAGTTCGGCGAGGCGCTGGGCCGGGCCGGGGCCTTCGGTGACGACGACGATCCGCCACTGCTCCCGCACGTGGGAGCCGATGAAGTCCATCATTTCGGCGACGTCGCCCTGGTAGCCGCGGGGTTCGCGGGCGTGCAGGTTCAGGACGTCGACGTCGGGCAGCAGTTCCTCGTCGGTGGCCAGCGAGGTGATCGACCACCAGGACACCTCGTGCTCGAGGGCCGCGGAACGGGTTTCGGTGAGGGAACGGAAGCTGGCCGAGTGCAGGGCCGCCGACGCCGCGGAACTCAGGTCCAGAGGTGCTGTGCCGCCGTCGGAGGCCGTTGACCAGGCCGCCTCGAGGAATTCCTCATTGGTGGCGGCGAGGTCGTGGGCGCGGGTCCGGACCTTCTCGGGTTCGATCACGACCGCCATCGAGCCGGCCGGGAACTGGTCCAGGAACGGCACCATGGCGTCCACCAGCACCGGGGCCAGGGACTCCATGCCTTCCACGGCGATGCCGCCGGCGATCTTCTCCAGCATGTCCGCGGCGGCCGGCAGCTGTGCTTTCAGCGTCGCGGCGCGCGACATCACGGAGGGCGTGATCAGGATTTCGCGGCACGGCGGGGCGTGCAGTTCGGTGGGGTGGTGCACCCCGGGCGCGCTTAGCGAGCGCTGGTCGGCCACGGCGAACCAGCGCATCTGGTCCACTTCATCGCCGAAGAACTCCACCCGGAGAGGGTGGTCCTCGGTGGGCGGGAAGACATCCAGCATGCCGCCGCGGACGGCGAACTCGCCGCGCCGGGTCACCATGTCCACGCGGGCGTAGGCGGCGTCGGCGAGGCTCCGGACGACGTCGCTGAACGGGACCTCCTGGCCCACCTTCAGGGTGACCGGGACGAGTTCGCCCAGTCCCGCCACGATAGGCTGCACGACGGCGCGCACCGGGGCCACAACAACCCGCAGCGCGCCGCTCGTGGAGGTTTCGGGGTGCGCGAGCCTGCGGAGCACCGACAGGCGCCGGCCCACGGTGTCCGAGCGCGGGGAGAGCCGTTCGTGCGGGAGCGTCTCCCAGCTGGGGAATTCGGCGACGGCGTCGGCCGGGAGGAAGGCGCGCAGCGCCTCGGTGAGGTCCTCGGCTTCACGGCCGGTCGCGGTGATGGCCAGGACGACGGGAGCGAGGCCGCCGCCACCCGCCGCCGCGGTGTCGTCCGCTGCTGTGTCTTCTGTGTTTTCCGCTAACGCGGCCAGCCCGTCGGCCATTTCCGCGAGCAGCGCCGAGCGCAGCCCGGCGGGGGCGCTGATCTGGTAGTCCTCACTGCGGGCGTCGAATCCACGGGCGGCTTCGGACCGGACGCGGGCGTAGTTCCGGTCTTCGGCGAGGACACGGCGCAGACCGGTGAGAGAGGGGCCGTTGAGGCTCATAGCTGTTGCTCCTGAAGGGATCACGGGGTGCAGGCAACACGAATAGCCGAAATTCGTGAGAATCCCGGGTCCCCCCAGCCTACCGCGCGGCCCGGAGGCAGGTCCGCAGGGGGCGGATGGTCCGCAGGGCACAAAGGAAGGTCCTCCGCATCCCGAACGGGATGCGGAGGACCTTCCGTGTGGAGCTGACGGTTAGAGGATGGCCGTCATGGGGCTCCAGCCACCGCCGAGGTCGATGCGGGTGGACCAGTCACCGGCACCGTCGTTCGGGTAGAGCCAGAGTTCCCCGGTGGTGTCGCGGGCGATCACATCAGGGAGTCCGTCGGAGTCCATGTCGCCGGGAGCGGTGATCGCGTTCAGGGTGTTCCAGCCCGTCCCGAGGCTTTCCCGGGTGAACCATTCGTTCTGCCCGTTGCCCGGGTAGAGCCACAGTTCACCGCTGCTGTCCCGGGCGATCAGGTCCACCTTGCCGTCGGTGTTGAAATCCCCGGGGGCCACGATGGAACTCATGATGTTCCATCCGGCGCCCAGGTCAACGCGCGTCAACCAGTCACCGGCCCCGTCGTTCGGGTACAGCCACAGCCGCCCGCTGCTGTCCCGGGCAATCAGGTCCGGCCGGGTGTCGCCGTTGAAATCTCCCGGGGCCACGATGGAGGTCATCACGTTCCAGCCCCCACCCATGTTCTGGCGCTGGAGCCAGTCGCCGGTCCCGGTGCCCCGGTAGAGCCACAGTTCCCCGCTGCTGTCCCGGGCGATGACATCGGCATCGCCGTCGCCATTGAAATCTCCGGCACTGACGATCGACGTCATCACATTCCAGCCGCCGCCCAGGTCGATCCGGGTGAGCCAGTCACCCGTCCCCGTGCCCGGGTACAGCCACAGCTGCCCCGAAGCGTCCCGGGCGATCACATCCGTGTTGCCGTCACCGTTGAAATCGTTCAACCGCATCGACGCCGGGGGAACCGCGGGGGTCACCTCGTTCGATGCCGCGGACCGTGGGCTGGTACCTCCGGCATTGACTGCCTCAACCTGGAAGTTGTAGGCGGTGCCGTTGGTCAGGCCGACCACCACGAGGTTTGTCTCCGTGGCGGCGATGCCTTCGATGGTGGTGACGTCGGTGTCCCCGGTGCGGACCACGACGTTGAGCGTATCGGCACCCTCGGGTGCCGCGAAGCTCACCGTTGCGGTCGTATTGCCGGGGGCGGCGGTGGGGGCGGCAGGAGCCGCCGGCGCCTGCACAACCGCCGGGATAATGTCGATGGTCTGGTCCGAGAACCGCAGTTTTTCAACGTTGGTGATCCGGTCCGTGCCGTCTTCTGCCCGGCCGCCGACGTGTGTCACCGTGGTGACGCCGTCGACGGTGCTGATGTCGTACTCGTCCATTACCCCGGAGAAAGCGGCCGTGTCGACATCGGCTTCGCCCGGGCTGGAAAGGATTTCCCTGACGATCCTCACATCGCCGGGATCGATGTTGCCGGCCATGATGTCGGCCTGGAGCTCGGTCAGGGTCGTGACGGTCCGGGTTTCCTGACCCTGGCCGTCGACGATGCTGAGCCGGACGTTGAGCCACTTGTCGCCGTCGATGATGTCATCGGCGCCGTTGCCCCAGATCTCGTCGCTGCCGGAGCCGCCGATGATGATGTTGCCGGCACCGAAGGTGGTGGCACCTGCAGGCAGCAGGTCCGCCAGGCCGTTGATCCGCGCGATGCCGGCCGCGTCCAACTCGTTGCTCAGGCCGTCGACGTTGACTTCGGTGTTGGGGACAGACGGAACCTCGTCGTCGCCGCGGAGCACGTCATCCTTGTCCCAGCCGGAGAGGGCCTCGACGAGGAGGAAACGGTCCTTGAGGGCGTTGGGCCCGTCCACGATGATCTGGCGCATGTCGGAATCGGCCGGTTCGATCGAGCGGGCGTGCGTGACCCAGTCGAAGCCGAAGACCCCGTGGTTGCGTTCGATGCCGGGGCCGGCGACCATAACGTCGTCGCCGCCTTCAGCGTCGTAGTCGTCTTCACCGGAATCGCCGATCAGGACGTCATGGCCCGGAGCGTTGATGTCGTCGAAGAAGGGTGCGCCGCTGTCGCCCTGCAGCAGGTCGTTGGAGTTTCCGCCTTCCTGCCAGTCATCGCCGCCGCCGCCGAACACTGTGTCCGGGCCGTCGCCGGAGAGGACCAGGTCGTTGCCTTCGCCGGCGAACGTTTCGTTGCCGTTGAGGCCGCCGTTGGAGAAATCGTCGCCCTCACCGGACATGATGATGTCCAGGCCGGGTCCGGCGTCGATCGCGTCATTGCCGGGTCCGCCCTTGAGCACGTCGTCACCGTGCGAATCCGTGATGCGGTCGCGTCCGTCGCCGCCCAGGACGGTGTCGGCGCCATCGTTGCCTTCGATGATGTCGTCGCCGTTGTTGCCCCAGACCGTGTCGTTGTCGATGCCGCCCCAGATCCTGTCGACTGCCAGCGCGGGGTCCGCGTTGTCCCGGCCGTTGAACGTGGACTGGGCGTTGAGCCCGGGACGGTCGACGGTGTTGCTGACGCGGTACCGGATGGTGCCGTCCGCCATCCGCATGAGGAGTGCGGATTCATCGCAGGCCGAGGCCGGATCATCGGCAACCGAGTTACCGGTGGTCGCGGTGATGTTGGCCATTTCGAACTCGCAGTCCGCGACGCCGAACACATCAGCCTTGAGGGCAGAGGCGTCGGTGTTTCGCATGATGAGCTCCGCGAGGGAGTTGCCTTCCAGCTGGGTCCGCAGGTTCAGGCCCGAGGTGCGGGAGAGGTAGTAGAGGCGGTCCCCGTCCTGGAGGTCCGTCATCTGGCGTTCAAAGATGTAGTTGAAGGTCGAGCCCAGCAGACCGCCGAAGAGGTTCTGGTACTCGGCGAGACCGCCCACCCACAGGTCGACGCTGCCCAGCCCGGTGGCCCCGTCCGCCCAGGCGCCCGAGCTGTTGACGAACTCGAAGGAGTCCGTGGGAGTCAGCGCATCCGCCGTATCCATGTCGAAGAGCCGCTGGGCAGCCGCCCGCTTGTCAACGATCGACGTCGCGGCCGTGATAGTCGGGTGCGTGCCGTAGGCAGCCATGAAGTTCACCACGGAGTCCGGGTGCTTGAGGTTCTGGCCAAAATCCACCCAGCTGGTGTACGGCTTCAGCGAGGACTCGCCGGTGCTGGCGTACAGCTGGGAGCGGAAGTTGTTCAGGGACGGAACGCCGGTTTCCCGGCCGCGGGCCAGGTTCAGCGAGGCAAGGTCCAGGGGCAGGCCCAGGACGTTGTTCCGCAGGGTGTCGGTGACGAACTCGTCGAGTTCGGCGCCCACCTGGTCCGTCATGCCCATGGCGATGGCGCCGGCGGCCTGCTTCGGGCTCAGGGTGCCCGCCGTGCTGGAGTAGTAGGCGGTGGGATTGAGGAAAGCGTCCAGCAGCGGCATTCCGATGTCCGTGCCGCTGTTGGTCTTCCGGTCGATCGTCTCGGTCAGCATCGAGTGCCCGAACCGGTAGGTCGCGTGCGCGAACTCTGCCTTGATCGCGGGATCGATCCCGGTGTCCGACTGGGTGAACACATTGAAGGGGTTGATGCCGGGCTGGATCTTGCGGGCAAAGTCCTCGAAGACGATGTGCTGGTATTCCATCTCCGTGACATACCGTGCTGCCTGGAACAGGCGTTCACCGTTCCATTGGCCGTTCGGGAGCTTCCACTCGTTCAGGTCAATGTTCTGCGTGGTGACGAGGTCCTGCATGTAGGTGACCAGCCGGTTGTGCTCCGAGTGGAACACCTGATGGATCGCCGTCAGGCCGATGTTCTCGTTGACCCGTCCGTCGCCGGCAACGAAGTGCTCGGCCAGCTGTTCGTCGTCGTAAGTCCCCGGCAGCGCAAGGGGCTGGGTGACCGGGTTGAGATCACCGTCGCCGTCGGCGGTCAGGGGCAGTCCGGTCCGGGAGCTGAACGGCGCCGCGTTGTGCGCGATGTCGTCCAGGAAAGCGATGCCGATGCGCTCGACGTCTGCCGGCGGTGCGACAGGGTCGGCCAGGTTGCCTTCAACCCGGCCGGAGGCGGTCTCGTACTGCGGGAGTCCGTTGGGCCCGCGCAGGAACCGGCCGTACTGGTCGGTCGCGATCTTGGGGATATCGGCGACGTCATAGTCCGACAGCTTCAATCCCAGGAGGTCGTCTGCCTGCGTCTTGATGTCCGCCCAGGTGGCCATGCCGCCCGGTTCGCCCTCGATCAGCTCGCCGGTGGCCGCCGGCTTGTTCCCGTCCAGAACGTATTCCCTCAGGAACACCTGATGGGACGGGTGGGACGCGTAAGTCTGGCTCTGGTCGACCCAGGGCGAGTCGGTGTTGGTGGCATCCTGGATATCGTCCGCGGTGCCGAGTTCGCCATCGGGACCGGCCTGGTTCTCCGCCCGGCTCAGCAGCATGAAGTTCGTGCGGCCACCCGGAACGTACAGCGGGTCGTCCTCAGCAAGCGGCATCATCACCTGGTGCTTGGTCTTCTTGGTGAAATCGACGCCGTGATCGAAGAACTGCCCGAACAGTGCGAACATGCCGTTGTAAGGCGGCGAGAGCCCGAAGTCAGTGGTGACGTTCGGGATGTCCAGCGTCGCACCCTCGGGCACGCAGTTTTCCGGCAACCCGTTGCCGTCACAGGGCACGGCGGTCGGGCTGTCATTGACCGTGCGGTGGGCCTTGCCGGAGGCCGCCACGGCCGCCGGGTTGGTGGCGGTCTGGTCCACGATCACGTTGCTGACAAAGCGCGGACCGTTGTCGGTCACGTTCGCGTTCACGGACTGGTAGCTCTGTCCGCCGGACGAGGTGCGCCACTCCGGATCAGAGAGCCTGGGGAATGCCCTGCTCGCCGAACCGAAGTCGTCCTGGCCGGCCACCAGGTTGTTTTCCGTGCCGTCCACCGTGCGGAGACCGTAGGGCAGCAGCGGGTTGGCGATCTGGTTGGGTCCGGAGCCCATGAGCGGCTGACCTGCCACATCATTACCCTGGGCGTCCTCCTTGGTGGCATGGTTTTCGGCGATCTTGATCTGCTTCAGGATGAACCGCATGTCGCCTGCGTTGAGTGTGAAACCCTGACCCGTCGGCGCCGCGGAAACCGCCGGCGCCAACACGGACGGGACGACCCCGGCACTGAGCAGGAGAGCGAGCGCACCGGCCGCGACTTTGCGCGTAACGCCTGGTGCCGTCCCTCGAGCCAGGGGGCCGCCGTCCCTCCCCCGGGTCTTGCGATGTTTCGCCATGATTTGTTCCTCCATCGAGTCGTACCGGCTCCCCCCTCAACGTGGTCGCTCGGTTCACTGGATGGCGCCAGCTTCGTCCTGGGGCCTTGGGAAATTCTTGGGACCCGTGAGCCGGAAGATGCAGCAGTAGCAGTTGTGAGCTTTAGGGAGCAGGTGGCTCAGGATGCAGGGGGTGCAGAAGGGAGCTGAAGATCAGGGTGTTGGCAGTGAGGTTTTGCCTGCTGGGACACGGACCTGCCGGCCCAGGCGACCGCCGGGCTAGGCTGGCAAGATACACGGCCGTCCGAACGGCCCGGCGCTCCGAATGCTTCATAGACGACAAGGAGTCACCATGACCGCCACCCCCGAATCCGCACAGACCCCGCCGGCACCGAATGGCAAGCCACGAACGGTGCTGGTCACCGGCGCGACCGGCTACATCGGCGGCCGGCTGGTCCCCCGGCTGCTGGAAGCCGGGCATATCGTGAAGGTCCTGGTCCGCACGCCGGCCAAGATCGCCGGCGTTCCGTGGCTGGCCGACGTCGAGGTCGTCCAGAGCAGCCTCGACGACGGCGATGCCCTGCGAGCGGCCCTGGATGGCGTCGACGTGCTCTATTACCTCGTCCATTCCATGGCGGCCGGATCGGGCTTTGAGTCCAAGGAAAAGGCGATGGCCGAGACTGCGGCGCGGGCCGCAACCGACGCCGGCGTGGACAGGATCGTTTACCTGGGCGGCCTGCATCCCGCCAACGCCGAACTCTCCACCCACATGAGATCCCGCGAAGCCGTGGGCAAAGTCTTCCTGGACAGCCCGGTCGACGCCATCGTTTTCCAGGCAGGCGTCGTGATCGGCTCCGGCTCGGCGTCGTTCGAGATGATCCGGCACCTGTCCGAGACGCTGCCCTTGATGCCCGCCCCCAGCTGGGTGCGCAACAAGATCGAGGCGATCGCGGTTCGGGACGTGCTCCACTACCTCGTCGGGGCCGCATCGCTCGAAGGCCAAATCAACCGTACCTTCGACATCGGCTGCCGCCAGGTCCTCAGCTACGCGGGCATGATGCAGGAGTACGCTGCGGAGGCAGGCCTCCCGCACCGCGTGGTGCTGGCGCTTCCCATCCCCGCTCCCAAGCTCGCGGGCATGTGGGTCGCCTTGACCACGCCGATTCCGCTATCGATGTCCCTGCCGCTCGTGGAGTCCCTCCAGCACGACGCCGTCTCCCGGGAACACGACATCGACGCGTACATCCCGCCGCCGGAAGGAGGACTCACCCCTTACCGCGGGGCGGTGGCCCTCGCCCTGGGCAAGGAGCGCGACGGACAGGTGGAAACCACCTGGGCCAGTGCGGGCGCCGACGCCGATCCGCTCCCCTCCGACCCCGAGTGGGCCGGCCACCTCGTCTACCTCGATGAGCGCAGCTACTCCAGCGACGTCGATCCCAAACACGTCTGGACCATTATCGAAGGGATCGGGGGGCAGAACGGCTGGTACTCCATGCCCCTGGCCTGGCGCGTCCGCGGCTGGCTGGACAAGCTCACCGGCGGAGCCGGGCTGCTGCGCGGCCGGCGGCACCCGCACCTGCTCGCCGAAGGCGAAGTGGTGGACTGGTGGCGGGCGGAGCGGATTGATCGCGGCCGGCTGCTCCGGCTGCGCGCCGAAATGCGGGCGCCGGGCCGGGCCTGGCTGGAGCTGTCGGTGGAGCCGGAGGGAACCGGCAGCCGTTACCGCCAGCGGGCCATCTTCTTCCCGAAGGGCCTCAGCGGGCGCCTGTACTGGCTGGCGGTGCTGCCGTTCCACAGCCTGATCTTCCCAGCCATGTCGCGGAACATCACGGCCGCGGCGAAGGCCCTGCAGGACCAGGAATCGGAGCCAGCCGGGCCCACCGCGTAGGATGTTTGGAGCCCGCAACGAGCAGTTCCACCCCCACGGAGGACCCCCATGGCATTGAGTGCATCCACCAACCTTCCGCACCACGTTGACCGCGTCACCGCTGTTTTCGTGAATGAGGACTTCCTGCGCCACACGAGTGAACTCGTCGGCGGCACCCTTGAATCGTTCTCCGTCGATGGCGACACCGCCGGCGCCTTCAGCACCACGACCGTGCGGACCATCCCGACCAACCGGATGCCGGACATTGCCCGGAAGTTCGTCGGCGAAAGCCTGAAGGTCACGCAACTCGAGAGCTGGGACGCCCCCGCCGCCGACGGTTCCCGGCTGAGCAACATCACGCTGAAAGTCTCGGGCGCGCCGCTGGACGTCAATGCCGTCCAGCGCCTCGTCTCCGACGGCGGCAGCACCCGGATCGAGCTGGAGGGCACGGTGACGTCCTCGGTGCCATTCCTGGGCGGCAAGATCGCCGAAGCGGCCGAACCGATGGTGGGCAAGGCCCTGAACATCCAGTCCACCCAGGCGCAGGCCTGGCTCGAGAGCCACTAGCTCATGGAGCTGCCGGCAATCCTGGCCGTCGTTCTGATTGTGGCCGGCGTCTGGTCCCTCGTTGTCTGGCCGCAGTTCCTGCGCCGGGTCATCAAGGACCCACGGTCGCGCGACACGAACGGCAAAGCCACCCGCTTCCTCACCGTCCACATCGTCCTGGTCAGCGTCTCGATGCTGCTCGGGGCGGCGACGGCGGCCATCGGGATTGCCGGCCTGCCCGGCTAAGAGCTGGTGCTGGACGCCACGGCCTGGGCCAGGGCGTCTTCGGCCGCCACCCAGGAAATCATGGCGCACTTCACCCGGGCGGCGTATTTCGAAACACCTTCAAAGGCGGAGGCGTCGCCGAGGATTTCGGGATCCGCGGCGAGTTTGCCCCGGGACCGCAGCACGTCCCGGAAGTTGTCGATGACCGCCGTAAAGCTGCCGACGTCCATCCCCTCGGCCAGCTCGGCGAGCACCGAGGCAGAGGCCATGGAAATCGAACACCCGGCGCCGTCCCAGCGCAACTGGGCGACCTTTCCGTCAGACACCGCCACGCGGACGGTGATCTCATCCCCGCAGACGGGATTGAGCTGGTGGGACTGCCCGGACGACGCCCCCGCCGGAGCCGGCGTCTCCGCCAGCCCGCTGCCGGTCCGCAGTTTGGCGTGTTCCAGAATGATCTGCTGATACAGCTGTTCAAGGCTCATGCGGGTAAGTCCTTAGGCTCCAAAGTAGGCGCGGACCCCGGCGACAGCCTCAAGGAAAGCGTCCACATCAGACGTTGTGTTGTACAGGTAGGTGCTGGCCCTGGTACTGGCCGTCAGGCCCAGGCGCCGGTGAAGCGGCTGCGCGCAGTGGTGGCCCACCCGGACGGCAATGCCCTTGCTGTCAAGGAACTGTCCGACGTCGTGCGCGTGCACACCGGCGACGTCGAAGGAGGCGAGGCCGATCCGTTCCTGCCCGGGGGCCGGCCCGAGGACCCGGATGCCGGGAATCGATGAGAGACCGTCGACAAGGCGCTGTCCGAGCAGGGATTCCCAGGCGTGGATGCGGTCCATCCCCGTCTCGGTGAGGTAGTTCGCCGCCGCGGCGAGCGCGATGGCCTGGGAAACCTTCTGGGTCCCCGCTTCGAAGCGCTGCGGGGCAGGCAGGAAGCCCGCGCGTTCCATCGTCACCGTGGTGATCATCGATCCGCCGGTGAGGAACGGCGGCAGCGCGTTCAACAGTTCGGACCGGCCGTACAGCACACCGATCCCGGTGGGTCCCAGCATCTTGTGTCCTGAGAGGACCGCGAAGTCGACGCCCAGCTCCTGCACGTCCAGCGGCAGGTGCGGCGCGGACTGGCAGGCGTCCAGCACGGTCAGCGCACCGACCTGGCGGGCCATCCCCACAAGGGTCTTGACCGGGTTGATGGTGCCCAGGACATTCGAGGCGTGGCTGAAGGCGAGGACCCGGGTGGCCGGGCCGATGATGCCGGCGGCGGCGTCGAGGTCCAGCGCACCGGCGTCGTCGACGGGGATGAAACGCAGAGTCGCGCCGGTTCGCTCCGCGAGCTGCTGCCACGGGATGAGGTTTGCGTGGTGCTCCATCTCGGTGACCACAATCTCGTCGCCGGCCCCCAGCGCGAAACGCGCCGCCGGCCCGGCGGCGCCGGGCAGGGACGAGTTCAGGAACGCGTAGCTGAGCAGGTTCAGGCCCTCGGTGGCATTAGAGGTCCAGACGATCTCGTCGGCGCCCGCGCCCAGAAAGGCAGCCAGGGTTTCGCGGGCATCCTCGAAGGACTCCGTGGCCTCCACGGCCAGCAGGTGCGCACCGCGGTGAACGGCGGCGTTCCGCTGTTCATAGAACTCCTGCTCGGCCTCTATGACGCTGATCGGGTTCTGCGACGTCGCCCCGGAGTCAAGATAGATCAGGGGGTGCCCGCCCATGGGCCTGGACAGGATGGGGAAGTCGTTGCGGATCCGCAACACCTCGTCGTCGGCCAGGGCTGGCGAGAGCAGGGCCCGGGACTCTGACGTCGGCACAAAAGCCACGCTGGCCTCCTCGGATCGGGTGGAATGGACTCCTTTCATCATCCCACGGAACGGCGCACCACCATTCTGCCGGTGCTGCCGCCGCGCCCCGCTGAGGCCTAGGGCCGATGGGAGTCTCCGCCGGTGTCAATGAGGTCGACCCGCCGGCTGACGCCCAGTTTGGCGAACACCCGGTAAAGGTGTCCTTCCACGGTCCGCTGCGACACGCAGAGCTGCCTGGCTATCTCGGCGTTAGTGGCTCCGCCGGAGACCAGGTCCAGGATTTCGGTTTCCCTGGCGGTGAGTTCCGCATCCTGTTCCGGACGGACCAGGTCAATGTGGGCAGCCATTCCGGCAGCGGTCATCCGGTTCTGGATCTTGCGCTGGACAGCCAGCAGTTTCCGCTTGTCCGTGGTTTCGGCGAGGCAACGTTCCGCTTGTTGCGCCGCTTCGAGAGCCAGCAGCACAAAGCCGGCGCGGAGCGCCTTGTCACTGATCCTGACGAGTTCGGCGTCGTCAGCATGAAGCACCGCGAGTGCGTAGTCGTGCAGCATGCCGGCCTCCCGCCCTTCAACCGCGAGGCTGCTTCGGGCAAGACCATCCGCGGCCGCCGTGTCCCCGCGGCGCACGGCCAGTCGTCTGATGTCCGTCTCGATCCCCCGCAAACCCTGCCGCTTGGCCTCCTCCGCCAGCCCCGCGAGCCTCCTGCTGCCCTCGGAAACATCGCCGGCCGCGGTCGAGTACGCCTCGGCGAGCAGCGGGATAGCCCCTGGCCCGCGGTACCGGGACAGCCGGAAGGCGGTCGCGTGCTCCTCGGCCTCCCGCACGTGACCCACCACGGACGCGGCGTACGCTGCGACCGAATGGGCGAAGGGCAGCAATTCCCAGGGATCGGCAATCGTGAGATCCTCGACGCCGAGAACGAGTTCGGCGATTCCCTCGGGCATCCGCCCCTGACGGACACGGGCGAGGCCCCTCATCAAGTGCAGGATGCCCCCGCTGAGCAGCAGCCGCGACGGATAGTCCGCCTCGTACTCATCGAGGGCTTCGGCGAGCGCTTCCCACTCCCCCGCCCAGTTCAGGCTCAGGCTGTAGCGCACCAGGAGGTCTTCATAGACAAGGGGCAAGGCCAGGCCGGCGCTTTGCGCCCCCTGCCAGGCCTCGCGGGCCAGCCCCAGGCCGTCCACCACCCGGCCTTTGGCGCAGAGCAATTCGGCGAGCAGCGACTCAGCCGGGATCTTGATCTCCTGCCGCTCACCGGCGGCCGTAACCAGGCGGCTCAGCCCGCCTTCGCGGTCCTCCTGGCTGCCGTTCAGCGGGCTGCCGGCGGTCCCCGCCGCCAGGGCAATCGCGGCCAGATCCAGCCATGATGGCCCCGCTCCGGCGTCGCCGCGGAAGGCCCGCTGGCCGCTGGGCGGGAGCCCGACGTCGGCCGGTGCGGCTCTGCCGTCCGGTGCCGCGACGGTTCCCGGCGTCGTCGTTCGTCCGGCCAGCCGGGCGGACAACAAGGCCGCCAGATAGCGGGAGTTCCCGTTCGGGATGGGGTCCGCGAGTTGCAGGAATTTTGCGGACTGCTGGGAGTCACCCAACAAGTACCGCGCATAGGCCATCTGCAACCGGGCTTCGGGAAGCTTCGCGGCGTCGGAAATTGCCTGCGCCGTCCTCAACGCGGTCCGGGCGTCGAGGGCGACGTTGGCGGTGCACGCCGCTTTGAGGAGTTCGTCCGGCGGCACGGCGGCTCCGCAGTCCAGCGCCCACCGGACCCGGTTCAGGAAAGCGTCCGGGGGCACGGACCCTGCCGGAGGCAGTGAGACGAAGCTGGCACGCAACCCGGCGCTCTTTCCCGCCGGAACCCAACGGCGGATGATCTCCCCGATCAGCGGACTCGCGGGACGGACCGTGCGGTCGGCGCCTCGTGACACGCTGATGATACCGGCCCTTTCCAGGGCGTCGACTGCCTTCGGTCCGCCGAACCCCAACAGCTGGCCAAGCGACAGCGGTCCCGCCAGTGCCACTATCGCCGCGGCTGTCCGTTCCTCGGGGGACATCGCCCGCAGCTCGTGACCGATCAGGTCGGCCACGGGAATGTCGGCCAGGCCGGGAGATGAGATAAGGAACCAGGTGCCGTGGCGCAGCGCCAGGGCTCCCGTGTTCCGGGCGTGTTCGATCAGGGACAGCAGCATGAACGGGTTACCGGCCGACGCATCTGCGAACAGCGCGCTGGCCCACGGCGAGACATCGGCGCGGAGCACTTGCTCGCAGAGCTGGTGCACCTCGGCCCGGGTGAGCGGCTCGAGGTCAAACTTCGCCACGATCCCGTCGTCCCAGAGCGCCAGGAATTCCTCGGGGATCAGCAAACCCGGCCGGCACGTGGCCAGGATGCTGGCAGCACCGGTCGCTACGGCCTGGGCAACCAGCTGTGTTGTCCCGCGATCCAGGCACTGCGCGTCATCGATCACGAAGAGCGGTTTGCTCGGCTGGGACTTGATGCTGTCCGTAACCGCCTTGACGACGGCGGCAAAGGAATCCAGATCGTGGGCGGGCAGCTCCCCCAGGTACGGCGAGAGCGCCCCGAAGGGTACGGCGGACAATGCCGAAGTTGCGGCGAGCCGGATTACGGCCGTGTGGGGCCGGAGGTCCCGGATGACCGCCCTGGAAACTGCGGTCTTCCCGGTGCCCGGGTTACCAACGATGAGGGCGCCGGAGGTGACGCCGTCGCGCAGGCATTTGACGATGTCCTTGACGACGCCGGACCGGCCAACCAGGGTGGCGGACTCAGTCAGGCTTTCCACCTGCGGGCCTCCCTGCGGCAGCTCGGGCAGCACTCCGGCTCCCGGACCGCCCGGAGACGAGGTCGCCGGGTCCGCCCGGATCGCCCGGATCGCCGGGAGACGAGGGCACCCGTTCGATTAGCCGAGGCGGGCGTGTTCCACTGGCCCGGAGATGACATCTTTGAGTTCCGACCGGCTCGCGACGTGCAGTTTCGCATACACCTGGTAGAGGTGCCCCTCGACGGTGCGGACAGATACGTGCATCTCGTCAGCGATCTTCCGGTTGGACGTACCCGCGGCCGCCCTGACCGCCACCTCCGATTCGCGGGCTGTCAACGTCGAGGTCAGCAGTGAGAGCACGCCGTTTCTGGGGTTGCCGAACCGGTCCTCCAATGACTGCTGGGTACGCTGGGCCATCCGCAGGGAGATCCGGTTCCCGGCCTCGTTGGCACAGCTGACTGCTTTCCTGGTCACGTCCCTGGCGAAGACCGCATGGCCTGCCGCATCGGCGTCCTTCGACGTCGCCAGCAGCTCCTCGCTGTCGGCATCCGCCAGCCCTTCCGCAAGCCGCGAGCACAGGCTGGCGAAGTGCCCTGTGACCTGCTCCGCGAGGCCACTGAGTTTCTGGCTCGCCTGGCGGTCTCCCAGCCGGGCCACCGCTGAGAGGAACTGCAAGCCGGTTGCGAGCGCCAAGGCGTCCGTGTCAACGTCAGCTTCCAGCTTCAGTGCGCGGAGGGCCTCGGTCTTCTGCCCGATTTCCGCCTTGGCAGACAGTTCGAAGTACCGTGCGATGCGGTTCACGAGCCATGATGCCCGGGGCTGCGGCTCCTCGGCTTCCACCAGCAGGGCACCGGCTTTTTCCTCGTCTCCCTGGAGCGCGAAGGCGTAGGCACAGGCTGCGGCTGCGAGTCCGGCAACAGCGTCCGGATCGTGCACCTTGAGCTGCCAGACCCCGGACTGCAACCGCTGAACAGCCCCCGTGAGATGACCACGGTGGAGGTCCACGATCCCCTGGCCGATCTCGAACATACCGCCAAGCCGGGCTTGCTGGTCCCAGGTTTCCGCGGTGTCGGCGAGGATGTCTGCTGCCTCCCGGAACTTCGCGGACAACAGCAGGAGCAACAGGAACCGTCCGCGGATTTCACGGATCGACGAGTCGGAAAGATCGAGAGTGCCGGCGGCAACAATTACTTGCCGGCCGAGGCCGACCGCGCCCAGGACGTCGCCGGTGACAGCCTTCGCCTCACACAGCAGGCTCGCGGCCACGATCTTTGATTCGCTGCCGAGGTCGGTGGAGTCCGCATCGTCGAACATTTGCAGGATGTCGCCATACCGGCCTTCGAAGGCGGCCAGCTCGGCATAGGCAAGTCGGACCCGGTCAGCTACGGAACCCGGGTCCGCCCCGGTGTCCCCGGACACCGTGAGCCGCAACTCAATGTCCTGCAGCCTGGCCAGGGCGCTGGCCGGTGTTGCGGGACTGCGCCTGTCCAGTTCAGCCCACAGCAGCTGCAGCGAGGCCCACTCATCCAGTGCCAGTCCGTCACCGGCCCGCTGTTCCACGTCAGTCAGGACGCGGCGGGCTGCGTCGTCATTGCGCAAGGCGATGAACGCCCGTGCAGATTCGACGGCGACTTCCGCCAGTTTCTCCCCGCCCGCGATTTCCCGGGCAAACCTCAGGGCGGACTGCGGGTCGGAGGCCTTGTTTGCGAGCCGGGCCGCGGCCAGGGCCAGCCTGGGATTTACCTCTTCCCCGCAGTCCAGCGCCCAGGCGACCGCCGTGGACCCCGTGAACTCGTTGAGGTCCTGGTCCTGGAGCACAGCTCCCAACCGGCGCCGAAGCTCGGCACTGCGGCCGGGCGGCACCACGCTGGCAACGATGCCGGCCGTGACCGGGTTGGCGATGCTCACCATGGGCGGGTGGTCATGGCTGACGCGGATCAGCGCCCGCTCCTGCAGGGTGTCTATGTCCTGGGCCCGGGCCACGCTCATCAGGGTCTGCAGAGGCAGAGCTCCGGCGAGCGACAAGAGCTCGAAGACATCACGCTGGCCCGGGCTGAGCCGGTTCAGGCGGGCCTTGAGTACATCCCGGATTTCACCGGCCAGAGCCACCGGCTTGTCCCCCAAAACCCAGGAGTTCTCGTGCCGGACGATAATTCCGAGCTTGATCTGCTCCCGTGCCAGTGAGTGCAGGAAGAGCGCGTTGCCGCCACTGGCGTTCCAGAGGGCGCGTGCCGCGGTGTGGGAGAAATGCCCGCCGTACTCCTGGGCAAGGCTGTCGGCCGTTTCACGGAAGTCGAAGGGGCCCACATCCACCCGGCGCAGCAGATCGTCCTTCCAGAGTCCCATGATGTCGCTGCCCAGATTGGGCAGGTCAACGCACGCTGCAAGCAGCAGGACGTGTCCGCCGGCGCAGAGCTGGGCCACCATCATGGTGGACAGCTCATCGAGATCATGGGCGTTATCGACAAAGAGCACGACGCTGCGGCCCTGGGCCCGGGTATGAAGCAGCTGGGTCAAGCCCCGCAGCACCATGAGGGGGTGCTCAAGGTGGGAGGCATCGAGCTCGTTAAGCAGTACGCTCAGGGCGCCGTACGGGAGTTTGGACGAAATGGAACTGCCACGGACCTGGACCACCAGGTAGTCGTCCCCCAGCTGTTCAAGGGCCCGCTGGGCAATAAAGGACTTTCCAGCCCCGTGTTCCCCCACGATGACAGCCCCGCAGCCCGATCCCGTCGTCAGCGCCGCCACCACATCCTTTACGGTTTTGTGCCGTGCATAGCGCTTCTCGGGCCGCCCCTTCCCCGGACGTTGGGCGGCTGACATCACATCTGTTATGCCGCTGCCCGCAGGCACACCGGCTTCTTGCTGAAACATGAGAGAGACCTTCGCAATCAAAGTTTTGACTACCGATAAGTCCAACTTATTGACAGCAGTAAATTTAGGGATGCGTAGGTGCTACTCGATTACCAGCGTGAACACGGGACCTGGGCTACGTGGGTGTACTCAGGATCTGCGGGCCGGAAACCGCTCAGACCCAAGTAGTCCGGCCCGTTCCGCCGGCCGCATGGCGGGACGCTCTGCCAGCCGGGTGTCCGTGTCACCGAAGGCTTGGGAGGGTGCCGCGCGCGGCATGATCCTGCTCCCGCCATCACAGGTCTGGCACGGCCGCCCGTCCTGCGGGCGGCCGAGCCAGGACTGCGGCCACTGAAAACTTAGGGAGCCGACGGCGGCTGGGGGGAGGAACCTCGGTCTCAGAAGGTTCCGACGCCGTCGGCTCCGTCAAAGGGGTTCACGCACTTGGCGGGAACCATTCGGGAGACCTGTTCGGAGCGGATTTAGTGTCTGTTGCACCAGGGTGAGCCATCGTTCCCCACGCAAGCGATTCTGGCAGCTTCGTCGCAGTGCCCGGACCTCTTCCGCGTTGATGGTTCCACGTTTAGCATCCTTTGTCGGTAGTGTTGCCGGGTAATTCCTGGTGCTGGGTGGTTCCTGGTGCTGAATACAATCTAGCGAACCGGACGGCTGCCGCACACCGGTAGTGCGTACTCGAATTCGTGACCGGTTCGGATCGAACCTGTGGTCGAGGGTACTTGCCGCGGAGGCCGGCTCGCGACGCTAGAGCGGTCCGGCTACGCGGTCCCCATACCCGGGCAACCTGATACCTACTTGCCGGCCACCCCGATCTACGCACGCCGGTATGGGCAACGTCAGTGATGCCTGACGGGACGGGCAGCCACGGGCGGCAGGAGCCGGGAAACCGGCCCGGGCCGGAGAATTCCCGGCGGCTAGGAGGAGGATACTCCCGGCAACTGGTCCCGGCCTTTGATGTTGAGCTTGGCGTAGCTGCGGTAAAGGTGGCCCTCGACTGTTCGGATGGATACCTGCAGCTCGGCGGCGATCTGGCGGTCGCTGAGGCCTCGCACCGCCAGTGCCACGATGTCGCGCTCCCTGCGCGTCAGCAGGCCAAGGGCGTCGGCTTCGGTTTCGTGTTCCTGGCCCGCGAGGCTGTCTGCCCTGTCCAGGCACCGTTTCCGCTGGGACATCGCCATGCGTTCCCGGAGGGTGTCGCCGGCCGCCCGGTACCCGGTCGCAGCGGCATCATAGGCGAGCGCCGCGAAGCCCCACAGTTCGGCGTCTTCGCAGCTTTTACCCGCTTCCAGATAGTCGGCGGCCAGGTCGGTGCTGACCGCCGCAGCATAGTGGGAAATCGCGGCGGCCCGGGGGCCCTCCAGTTCGGGTTGAAGTTCGAGCAGCCGGGCGGCCGCGTCCCGGTCCCCCAGCGCCAGGCAGAACGCAAGTGAGTCGAACTCCAGACCTGCTGTCGAATCGTCGCCGTGGGGCCGGCCCAGCGCCCGCAACTCGTCGACGGCCCCCGGGTAGTTGCCGAGGCGGGCCTTGCCGTAGGTGACTGCCATCTGCGATAGGACGCGCAGGTAGCGTGAGACCGCCCGTGGCGCGGCTTCGTAGTCGGCGAGGAATGCTGCGGCTTTGTCCTTGGCGCCGACTTCGGCGGCGGCGGCGAAGGCCATCGAGGAGGTGAAGGCGAAGAGTTGCTGGGGATCCGCGAGCCGCAGTGATTCCAGGGCTGCACTGAGGGTGCCCAGGGCCTGGATGGCCCTGCCCTGGTAGAGCAGGATGATGCCGTGCGCGGCATGGACTCCGCCGCCGAACGAGATGAGGTTGGGTCCCTGCCCGGCGACCACACCAGCCAGCAGGTTTTCGGCGGCTTCCCAGTCGCCACCGTGGATCACGGCCGCTGCTGCCCGCGCCACGAGGAACTCAGCGAGGAAATACAGTTCGTCGTGTCCGGAGCCCGCAGTTTCCAAGGCCTCGGACACCGCCGCGAACGCCTGGACCGCTTTGCCCTGCACAAGGAGCCGTTCCGATGTCAGCGCCAGCCTGAACGCGGCCTCCAGGTCGTTGGCCGGCGGAGGTTGCGGGCCTGCGCCGGCCTCGGCTTCCGTGCCGGCACCGTCGGGGTACTCCCCCGAAAGCGCGAACACCATGGCGTGAATGGTCGCATAGCGGTCCCGGGTTGCCGCGAGGATTCCAGCTGCATCGTCCGGGTTGTCCCTGGCCAGCTGCTCCCCCGCCTCCAGAAGGGCACCGGCGCGGTCCATGATCTCAGCCGGTGCGTGGCCGAGGGCGGCCTGCACCGCAGCCCACATGAGGGTTCCTGTGAGCAGGACAGCCACGCTAAGCCCCTTGGCGAAGTCGGCCTCCAGGATGTCCCGGGCGGCCGCGTAGTCCGAGGTGTTGAAATAGGTCCGTGCCACCACGGCCCGCGCGGCCACCTGCAATTCCGGGTCCTTGACCAGTGCGGCGGCTTTGCGTGCGAGGTCGTCCTCGTAGAGCCGGCTGGCCAGGACGGCCGCCTGCAGCAGCTGCCGGTCCTCGACCTCTGCTCCGCATTCAATCGACCAGCTCACCTGGCGCAGCAGGCCTTCTGCCGACGTCGGTTCGTTGTCCATGAGCTTCAGGAGGCTCTGCCGGAGCTGGAGGCTGCGGGCCGGCGAAATCAGGTTGCGCAGCGTGTCGCCGTAGATGGAGTGCCAGAGCCTCAATTGCGGGTGCGGTGCCGGCGTGACCCGGATCATCTCGTGTTCGATCAGGGCGGCCACCGGGTCTTCTCCCACCGTGGACTCAATCAGGTCACGGGACACGGGCTCGGCCAGGGCAATCAGGTTCAGGGCCTGGCGTTCTTGTGGGGAGCGCCGGAGCAACTGCCGGCGTACGACGTCAGTCAAGCGGTCCCCGTGGCTGTTGAGCGGACGTGCCAGCAGCCATACCCCGTTGCGTTGCAGCAGCGTGCCGTCGCTCTTCGCGTCGTCGATGAGGCCGCTGAGCAGCAGCGGGTTTCCCTCGGAGGCTTCCCAGAGGATTTCGGCAGCGCTGGGCAGGATCTGGGGACCCAGCGCGCTTTCGAGGAGGTCGTTGGTCTGCTGTTGGGTCAGCGGGCGGAGGTCGAGGCGTTCCGCAATGCCCTCAAACCACAGCTGCAGCAGCGGTTCCGGCAACCCCGGCCGGGTGGCCGAGGCAACGAGAAGTTTCGCCCAGCCGGCAGCGGCGAGTTCCACGAGGATTCCGGCGGTGGATTCGTCGAGGTCATGGGCGTCGTCCACGACCAGCAGCAGGGGCTTCTGGGACGCCCGGCGCTCTTCCTCCAGCCGCGCCCAGAAGGTCCTGAGCACCGCCAGTTGCGAGGTGGCCTCCTGGACGGGCAGCCCGACTATAAAAGGACCCAGCACGCCGTATGGCACATGCGCCAGCGAAGGGCTGCCATGGATGCGGACCGGCGTCACGGCTGTCTGCAGTTCGGACACCACAGCGTCCAGGAGGGTCGATTTGCCGATCCCGCTGTCGCCGAGCAGCAGGACCGCAACGTGGGTGCTGCCCTGGATGGCTTCCACCGCCGACCGCAGGTCCTCCGTCCGCCCGGTCAGGGCTTTGGGTACTTCCGCCGGCTCGGGGGCGGCTGAGCGGTGACTAGATGAGTCCAAGCAGATCACTTCGCGAAGAAACTCCCAGCTTGGTGAACACCTGGTAGAGGTGTCCTTCCACTGTCCGCACTGAAATGCCGATGGCCAGGGCAATGTCCTTGTTGGAGACGCCGTTGCCGGCGAGGGTGGCAATCTGCCGCTCCCTGTCTGTGAGCAGCGGCCCCTTGTTCCTGGGGATGATCGGCAGCGCAGGCAGGGTATCCGCGAGACCTTCAAGGATGGCGTGGGCGGCGCTGGCCTTCCCGCTCAGCCCCGCGGCCTTGGCGAAGTCGAAGGCGAGGGCGGCGCACCTGGCCTGGACGGCGTCGAGTTCCATGGCCGCGGCCTGGCTGGCGGCCTCCAGCATCACGGCGGCGTCCTTCTTGCGGCTGCCCACGGCAATCGTCCGGGACAGCTCCGCGAGGGGCCCCTGCCGCAACGCCGCGATGTCCTCCAGGAACTGGAAATCCTTGGTGGTGCCGTTGACCGTCGCGCCGAGCATAAAGATGCCCGCCAGGGTGAACCGGCCTGCCCGGTAGTGTTCCTCGGCCGTGCGGACCAGGCGGTCCTTCGCCTCCGGATCTCCCAGCCAGCGCGAGGCCATGTCCATGCAGAAGTCGGCGGAGCTGCGGACCGCGAACCGGGCGGGGCCGTCTGCCGACCGTGCCCGGTCCAGGTAAACGGTGGCCTGGACCGAATTCCCGGTTTGGGCGTAGGCGAAGGCAGTGGCTGCGTAGGCCTGCCGCAGCGAGTGCAGGCTGGCCCGGACCTCGAGCTGTGCAATCGCGGCCAGGAGCGGGTCCAGGGCCAGGTAGCCGCGGCCGGCGTAGACATAGGCAAGACCGACGGCCAGGTCCGTGGGCGCGCTGCCCGAATGCAGCCCGTGGCCGGCACGGCCGCTGGCGTCCTTGAGCATGTCGATGCTCTGGCGCCAGTGTCCGGACAGGAGCAGCACGTTGAAGGACCGCCAGGCAAAGTTTTCCCGGATCCGGGGAACGTTGGACCATTCCCCCAGCTGGCCGCCGATCTCACGCATCAACTTGCGGGCGTCGACCTCCTTGCCCGTCATGCAGAGGGCTTCCATCAGGATGATGCCGGACCTGAGCCGGTGCACCGGATTGACGTCGTCCAGCTCCGAGGAGGCCACGGCGCTGAGCCGGTCCATCATTGGCGCGTAGTCGCCGACGAAGGAGAGGTAGTTGAATTCGCAGAGGTCCAGGCACAGCCCGGCACGGGTGAGCTCCTGCGCTGACGCCGCCGGCTGCTCCCCGGCGAGCTCGTGGAGTCGCAGCCGGGCCTGCCGGAGCAGCTCGGGGACCTGTCCGCTCCGGTCCTGGAGCCAGGACATGCAGTCCGCTTTAGCGGCAATCAGTTCCGCGTACGCTTCCGCACCGAGGGCGCCGAGCTGGGCCTCGGACACATCGTCCAGGGCCGCCATAGCCTGCAGGGGAAGCCCCAGTTGCAGGTAGGCTGCGGATTTCTGCAGCTGGCCCTCCGTCCATTCCGGGTCCTCAGGGCTCAGGCTTCCGGCGCATTTGAGCGCAAACTTCGGGTCAAAGAGTCTGACGGCGGCGCCGGCAGCCGCCACGGCGTGGGCGGGTGCCAGGGGCGCATCGCAGTCGTGGGTCCAGGCCGCGTACGCCAGCAGGTCCTCGACGGTCAGCTCGTTGAGCTCGTCCTGCTGGTGCCCCGGCACCTTGTCCCGCAATTCCAGCCTGCGCTCCACGCTGAGCCAATTGCGGACGATGTCACCCAGGTAGCGGTCCCCGAGCGAAACGAGGTGCCGGCCCGTCCGGTCGACAACGATCTGACCCGCGTCTTCCATGTCCGCGATGACGCCGGGGCTGTACATCCGCGCGAGCCGGGCCAGGGGCAGGGTGCGGGCACAGGAGAGTACCTCGATGAGTTCCCGGGCCACCGGCGTTTCGCGGGCATACCTGGCCCGGACGATGTCTTCCAGCGCGGTGCGCCCGTCAAGGACCACCTCATCCACCAGGGTCCAGACAGATCCTGAGAGCACGAGGTTGCCCCGTTCGATCTGCTCCGAGACGACGGCCTGCAGCAGGGTCGGGCTGCCGCCGACAAGATGGTGCAACTGGCTTGCGAGGGCGCTGGACACCCTGTGCCCAAGCGCTGCCTTGAGCACCTCCAGGGTTTCGACCTCCGTGAGGTTCGCGAGCCGCACCTCGGCCAGCTGCCCGGAGGTAAGGAGCCAGTAGAAGTCCGGGGGCAGGTCCGTCGTGCGCTGGGCGGTGGCGACGAGCCGCGCGGTCCGGGTCTGCACCAGATTGAGCAGCACCCCGGTGCTCAGTTCGTCCAGGCTTCCGGCGTTGTCCAGCAGAATGACGCACTTGCGCCCGGCCGCGTCGTCGCGGATCAGGGACGTGATGCCGTGCAGGATGGCTGTCGGCGAGCCGAGGGAGCTTTGTGGCAGGCGGGCGAGCGTAAATGCCAGGCAACCGTAGGGCGTCGCCGAGCCCGGTCCGGAGGTGCGGAGCTGGAGGGTGTAGACGTCGGCTCCGAAGCCCGCGACCGCGGCGCGTCCTACCTGGGTTTTCCCCACCCCGCGGTCACCGGTGATGACCACGCCCATGCGGTCCTCCGCGAGCAGGGCGCTGCGAACCCGGTCGGCGTCGGCGTTGCGCGCGAGACCGGACCACCTGTGCCGGTCCAGGGGACCGGTCGCAGGTTCTTCTTCGGCGGGTGCCAATGTAGTGGAAACATTCCCCCAGCCCAGCGAATCCCTCGACATTTTGTTTCCTTCGTACCGCTTTGCGGACAGCAAACCTGAGACCGTCCGCCTAGAAGTAGCGTATCCCTATCCCCCGACATGAGAGTAGAGCGATCATATCGGCATTTCAGGAAGCAAGGAAAGAAATTTGAGGGTCGGCGGCGGCGCGTTACGTGGTCCGCCGCGGCTGGAGTCCCCTGGGTTTTCCGGCTAGGGCGTCTTCGCCGGGTGGAACTGCTGCTGCGCCGCGAGCAGGCCTTCGCGGACCAAAGCTTCCGCGGCGTCCGCCGCGGTGTCGATCAGGAAGGGCAGTTCCTTCTTCTCGGAACCGGAAAAGTCCTTCAGCACGAAGTCTGCGGTGTCCATCCTGCCCGGTGGGCGTCCCACGCCGACCCGGACCCGCAGGTAGTCCTTGGTGGCGAGGGCCTTGGAGATATCGCGCAGCCCGTTGTGGCCTCCTTCGCCGCCGCCCAGCTTCACCTTTACCGTATTAAAAGGAATGTCGATCTCGTCGTGCACGGCTATGACCCGGCCGGGCTCGACGTCGTAGAACTTGCTGAGCGCCGAGACCGGGCCGCCGGATACGTTCATGTAGCTCAGCGGCTTGGCCAGTACCACCCGCGGGCCGCCGATGCCGAGGCGGCCTTCCAGGACCTGGGCCCGGGACTTGTGGGACTTGAAGCCGCTCCGGATCCGGGCAGCAAGTTCGTCGAGGACCATCTGTCCGACGTTGTGCCGGTTGTGGGCGTATTCGGTTCCCGGATTGCCGAGGCCTACGATCAGCCAGGTGTCAGTCATGGTCAGTCCTTCGGTGTGGCGGGCCGGTTCCGGGCAGCGGGGGCCGGCGTTGCGCGGCGGAGACGACGGTGGCCGGGTCCCAGCAGGGACCCGGCCACCGGAGGATGCGCCGGAACTACTACTCGGCGGCTTCTGCGACCGAAGAACCTTCGGTGGTGTCAGCGGATGCTTCTTCCTCGGAGACCTCGGTGGCCTCGGAGATGTGAACGACGAGGGACTCGGCGTCGGCCAGCAGGACAGCGCCCTTCGGCAGGACCAGGTCGGAAGCGTGGATGTGCTCGCCGGCGGTGCGGCCCTCGATGCTGACCTCGATGGCGGTCGGCAGGTGGGTTGCCTCGGCCTCGAGGGAGACGGTGGTCATTTCCTGGTTGAACACGTTGCCGGGAGCCAGCTCGCCGGTGACGTGCACGGGAACGTCAACGTTGACCTTTTCGCCGGTGCGGACGGTCAGGAGGTCGAGGTGCTCGATGATCTGCTTGATCGGGTCGCGCTGGATGTCCTTGACCAGGGCGAGGTGCTGTTCGCCGTTGATGTCCAAGGTCAGCAGCGCGTTGGCGACGCGGACGGCCAGCGTGGTGGACTTGGCCGGCAGAGTGATGTGGATCGGGTCGGCGCCGTGGCCGTAGATGACGGCCGGAATCAGGCCCTCCATGCGGGCGCGGCGGGCGAAGCCCTTGCCGAATTCGGTGCGTACTTCTGCTGCGAGCTTCTGCTCAGACATGGGTATCTCCTAGTGGACTAGCGGTGTTCAGCAAGGGCGGAGGTCTGTTTGCGACCTTCAACGCCGGGCAGCCGGTGGGCCGCCCTTCCGAAGGGAGATTCAGACCCAGTCGATAACGGAGACCAGCAGTCCGGTTGGCCGTGAATACGGCTGACCGGCGCTCTCCCTCGCCAAGGTTTCGGTTCAAGGCTACCAGCGCGGGGCCGCTATCATGAAAACGGCCCCGCACCGGCGGACGGCTGAGCATGCTCAGCCGAGGGGTCAGGCGTTGCCGTCAAACAGGCTGGTGACAGAGCCGTCGTCGAACACTTCGCGGATGGCGCGGGCGATCAGTGGTGCGATGGACAGCACGGTGAGCTGCGGGAAGCGCTTGCTCGCGTCAATCGGCAGGGTGTTCGTGACGACAACCTCGCGGGCGCCGGATTCGGACAGCCGCTGGGCCGCGGGATCGGAGAAGACGGCGTGCGTTGCCGCGATGATGACATCCTTGGCGCCGGCATTCTTGAGCACCTGGACCGCGCCGGAAATGGTTCCCCCGGTGTCGATCATGTCGTCGATCAGCACACAGGTGCGGCCCTCGATCTGGCCGACGACCGTCTTGGACACCGCCTGGTTCGGGACGGTGAGGTCGCGGCTCTTGTGCACGAACGCCAGCGGCGCGCCGCCGAGGCGCTCGGCCCACTGCTCGGCCACGCGGACGCGGCCGGTGTCCGGGGAGACCACCGTGATGTCGTCGGCGCCGACGCGGGTGCGGATGTAGTCAGCGAGCAGCGGAATGGCCATGAGGTGGTCGACGGGACCGTCGAAGAAGCCCTGGATCTGCGAGGTGTGCAGGTCCACGCTCATGATGCGGTCGGCGCCGGCGGTCTTGTAGAGATCGGCGATCAGGCGTGCCGAGATGGGCTCGCGGCCGCGGCCCTTCTTGTCCTGCCGGGCGTACGGGTAGAACGGCGACACCACGGTGATGCGCTTGGCGGAGGCCCGCTTGAGCGAATCGATCATGATGAGCTGTTCCATCAGCCAGTTGTTCAGCGGTGCCGGGTGCGCCTGGATAACGAACGCGTCCGTGCCGCGCACGCTCTCCCCGGCACGGACGTAGATCTCGCCGTTGGCGAAGTCGTAGGCATCCAGGGGCAGCAGTTCGGTTCCGAGCTCCTTGGCGATTTCCCTCGCCAGCTCAGGATGCGCGCGCCCAGCGGCAAGCACCAGCTTCTTCTCGCCGCGTGCCGTAATTTCGCTCATTTTTGCTAGCCCTCTTCTGTAGATGCCGGAGTACTGGAGGAAGTCGTGGTGGCGCCGGCGGCCACGGCCAGGGACGCGGAAACGGAGCCCGGGCGGTTCGCCAGGACCCAGCCCTCGGTGTTCTGCTGCTGGGCCAGGGAAAGGACCAGGGCACCGGGCGGAACATCGCGGCGGATCACGGCGCCGGCGCCGCTGTAGGCGCCGTCACCAACCTGGACGGGAGCAACGAAGACGGTGTTGGAGCCGGTGCGGACGCCGGAACCAATGACGGTGCGGTGCTTCTTTTCGCCGTCGTAGTTCGCGGTGATGTTTCCGCAGCCGATGTTGGTGTCTTCACCGATTTCCGCGTCGCCGGCGTAGCCCAGGTGGGACAGTTTGGAGCCGCGGCCAATGGTGACGTTCTTGGTCTCGTAGAAGGCGCCGATCTTGCCGGTTTCACCGAGGACGGTGCCGGGGCGCAGGTAGGTGAACGGGCCGACGCTGGCCTTGGCGCCGATCGTGGAGCCGGAACCGTGCGTGCGGATCACCTTGGCGCCCTCCCCCACCTGGACATCGGTGAGGGTCGTGTCGGGGCCGACGACGGCGTCGCGCGCCACCGTGGTGGTGCCGTGGAGCTGGGTGCTGGGCAGCAGCCGGACGTCCTCGTCGAGGGTGACGGTGGCGTCGATCCAGGTGGTGGCCGGGTCGACGACGGTGACGCCTGCGCGCATCCAGGCTTCGACGGTGCGCCGGTTGAGTTCCGCGCCGAGGGCCGAGAGCTGGACCCGGTCATTGGCGCCCTCCACCTGCCAGCGGTCCTCGGTCACGACGGCGGCGACGCGGCCTCCGGCGACGCGGGCCAGGCCCAGCACGTCGGTGAGGTACTTCTCGCCCTGGGCGTTGTCGGTAGTGACCTGGGCCAGCGAATCGCGGAGCACGGCGGCGTCGAAGGCGTAGATGCCGGAGTTGACCTCCCGGATGTCACGTTCGGCGTCGGTGGCGTCCTTGTGCTCCCGGATGCCGGTGACCGTTCCGTCCGCAGCCCGCAGGATGCGGCCGTAACCGGTGGCGTCGGCCAGGACGGCGGTCAGGACGGTGACGGCGTTGTGCCCGGCCTCGTGGCTGGCGACGAGTTCGGCGAGCAGCCCGCCGGTGAGCAGGGGGACGTCGCCGTAGGTGACGACGACCGTTCCGCTGAGCCGGCCCTGGGGGTGGAGGGCGTCGAGGGCCTCGAGGGCGGCTTCGACGGCGCGCCCGGTGCCGGGCACCTCGTCCTGGTCGACGATCAGGGCGGAGGGGTCGACGGCGGCGATGTGGGCGGCTACGAGGTCGCGTTCATGCCGGACGACGAGGGCGAGTTCCTGCGGCCGGATCGTGCGGGCGGCATGCAGCGCGTGGCCGACGAGGGACCGGCCGCCGATCTCGTGGAGGATTTTGGGGGTACGGGACTTCATCCGGGTACCGGCACCTGCAGCTAGGACGATGACGGCGGCTGGGCCGGTCTTCTCGGGGCTCACGTACGGGCTCTCCTTGCTCAGTGGCTTCGCTCATGCCGCTGCTTGGTGAATCTGGGTGGCGGGCGGCTGAGGCCAACTGGTGCACCTCTGGTTGCCGGATCCGCGCGGCTTGGGCGGGCCGGACTTCGGTCACGGCACCGGATTCATCCTACTGGACTCTCACCGGGCCGCGCCCGGCGGGTGCCGTTTCCCGGCCCCGCGACGCACAGCCGTTCCGCCCATAGGACTCGAACCTATACTCCACGGCTCCAAAGGCCGGGGTGCTGCCATTACACCAGGGCGGACCATGCCCAGGCGTTGAGCCTGTGGCACGAGAGTCAATTCTGCCATACTGCGTTGCCCTCACGTGCTGGCGTCCCGGGCCGGGCCCGGCGGCACCCCTCCCGGTGGATGATCTGGGGCATGATGGAGCTGTGAGCAACAGCGCAGGGGTGTCCGGAGGGGCGGAGGGGCGCACCGGCCGGCCCGTCCGGCCCGCCGGCTACGTACCCCGGATCCGGATGACGGGACCCCAGCGCCGCAGCCAGCTCATCGGCATCGGGCGCGGACTCTTCGCCCTGCGCGGCCTGGACGGAACGACGATCGAGGAGATCGCCGCTGCCGCAGGCGTTTCCAAACCGGTGATCTACGAGCACTTCGGCTCCAAAGAAGGCCTGTACACGCAGGTCGTTGAGTGCGAGTTCCGGATCCTGCTGAGCTCCATCGACGAGGCCCTGTCCGAGGAGGCAAAGCCGCGCGTCATGGTCGAGCGGGCCGCGTTGGCGCTGCTGAGCTACATCGAGGACCGCACCGAAGGCTTCCGCATCCTCATGCGCGACGCGCCGCCGACGCAGCCGGAAGGAGCCTTCTCCACGTTGCTCTCCCACGTCACGGCCCGCGTGGAGTACATCCTGGCCGACGAGTTCGCGCGCCGCGGCTTCACCGCAGCTGACGGCGCCATGTACGCGCAGATGCTGGTCGGAATGGTGGCGATGACGGGCCAGTGGTGGCAGGACAGCCGGACCCCGGACAAGCGCGAAGTCGCCGCCCACCTGGTCAATCTCGCCTGGAACGGCCTCACCGGCCTCCAGAAAGAACCCGAACTCCGCAGCGACGACTAAATCCCCACGGGACATGCCCTCCGTGCGGCAGCGGGCCGGGCCCTCGGGGCTCTGCCCGCCCCGGCTGGACACGCCCTCCCCTGGCCCCAGCGGATGGACATAACACCAACATGTCCAACCGTCGCCTGCACTAAGGGACATGTCCAGTGGGATTTGAGTCGACCAAGGGACATGTCCAGCCGGGGCTAGGACCCAAGGACACTAACGAACCTCACCGCGCGACGGAATACCTGGGCACCCCGCGGGACATGCCCTCCCCTGGCCCCAGCGGATGGACATAACACCACCATGTCCAACCGTCGCCTGCACCACGGGACATGTCCAATGGGATATGGGGCGACCGAGGGACATGTCCAACCATGCCGAGACACGCTGGGCATGTCCCCCGGGGCCAGGCGACTACTCGCCGAGGACTTCGAGGGCTCCGAGCCATTCGAGTTCGAGGGCTTCGCGTTCGACGGCGAGGTCCTTCAGCTTCTTGTTGAGGCCCGCGAGGTCGCCGACGGCGGAAGGGTCGGCGGCCGCGGCGGTCATCTGGGCATGGATCTTGTCTTCCTGCTGCTTGAGCTTGCCCAGCTGGCGGTCGATCCGGTTCTTGGCCTTGCGGGCGTCCCGTTTCTCGGCTTCCGACGCTCCGGCCGCGGCGGGGGCGGAACTGCCGCTGGCGGCCGTGACCGGGTTGCCGCCGCCGGTGATGGTGGAGCCGGCCAGCGCCGCTTCGCGCAGCTCCAGGTACTGGTCCACGCCGCGCGGCAGGGCGCGGATCTTGCCGTCGCCCAGGAGCGCCATCTGGTGGTCCGTGACGCGTTCGAGCAGGTAGCGGTCGTGGCTGACGACGACCAGTGTGCCCGGCCAGCCGTCCAGCACGTCTTCGACGGCGGCCAGGGTGTCGGTGTCGAGGTCGTTGGTGGGCTCATCGAGCATCAGCACGTTGGGCTCGCCCACCAGCAGGCGAAGGAGCTGCAGGCGCCGGCGTTCGCCACCGGAGAGGTCCTTGACCGGGGTCCACTGCTTCTCGTTGGTGAAGCCAAGCTGCTCCACGAGCTGGCCGGCGGTGAATTCCTTGCCGCCGACGTTGAAGGAGCGCTTTTCGCGCTCGATCACTTCGATCACGCGCAGGTCCGAGACGTCATCGAGCTCCTTGACCTCCTGGGTGAGGACTGCGGTGACAACCGTCTTGCCGCGCTTGACCTTCCCGGAGCTGGGCTCGATTTCGCCGTTGAGGAGCTTCAGCAGGGTGGTCTTGCCGGCGCCGTTGACGCCCACCAGGCCCAGCCGTTCACCGGGGGCGAGCCGCAGCGTGATGTTGTCGAAGAGCTTCTGCCCGGGGTCGCCGCCCAGGAAATCGAGGGAGACGTTCTCCAGGTCCAGGACGTCCTTGCCGAGCCGGGCGGTGGCCATCTTGCTCAACGCCGTCGAGTCGCGCGGCTCAGGGACGTCCGCGATCAGGGCGTTGGCCGCTTCGATCCGGAATTTGGGCTTGGCGGTGCGGGCCGGGGCGCCGCGCCGGAGCCATGCGAGCTCCTTCTTTACGAGCTGCTGGCGCTTGCTTTCCACCACGGAAGCGGAGCGGTCACGCTCGGCGCGGGCCAGCACGTAGGCGGCGTAACCGCCGTCGAACGGGTCCATGATGCCGTCGTGGATTTCCCAGGTCTTGGTGCAGACTTCGTCCAGGAACCAACGGTCGTGGGTGACCACGAGGAAGGCGCCCTGGTTGGCCCGCCACCGGGTCTTCAGGTGCCGGGACAGCCACGCGACGCCTTCGACGTCGAGGTGGTTGGTGGGCTCGTCGAGCATGATGACGTCGTGGTCCTCGATCAGCAGCTTGGCCAGCGCCACCCGCCGCTTCTGCCCGCCGGAGAGGGCGTGGACGTTGGCGTGCCAGTCGACGTCGGACACCAGCCCGCCCATCACCTCGCGGATCTGGGGATTGCGGGCCCATTCGTAGTCGGCCTGGTCACCGACGATCGCGGCGCCGACGGTGAGGTCGCCGTCGAGCACGTCGCTCTGGTCCAGGTAGCCGATGTTGACCTCGCTGCGCTTGGTGACCCGGCCGGAGTCCGGCGTGGCGCGCATTGCCAGCAGGCGCATCAGCGTCGACTTGCCGTCGCCGTTGCGGCCGACCATGCCGATCCGGTCGCCCTCTTCGAGCCCGAGGGTGATTCCGTCAAGAACGGTGCGGGTTGCATACGAGACCGTGAGGTTCTCGCCGCCGAGCAGGTGTGCCACTGGGAACTGCTTTCCTAGAGAAATTATGTCGAGCTAATGGGGTCAGGCTGGATCGATCCAAGCCCTTTTACGTCGTGCTGATCACGACAATCCTATTAAAGGAGCGTATCGGAGATGATGCGCGCCCCGTGAACCGGGCCGTGCACCGCCATGGCTTCGAGGCCGTGGTGCCGGAGGTCGTTTGCCAGTCCTTCGGCGGCGGCCGGGCTGTGTGCCAGCAGTGCGACCGTGGGACCGGAGCCGGACACGATGCCGGCGATGGCCCCCAGGGACTCACCGAGCCCGAGGGTGTCCCGGAGGCCCGGCGCCAGCTCAATCGAGGCGCGCTGGAGGTCGTTGACCAGCACCCGGCTCAAGGCATCGGCGTCGCCCGCCCGCAGGGCCTGGAGGATCATCGGGTCCACCGCCGTCGGTTCCTCGATCACCGCTTCTTCGGCCGCACGGAGCCGGTCAAGGGTCCGGTAGACCTCCGGGGTGGGCAGGCCGAAGTCCGCGGTCACCAGGACCCAGTCGGTCTGGGCCTTGACGAGGGCCGGCGAGAGTTCGTCGCCGAGCCCGAGCCCGACAGCGGTCCCGCCGAGCAGGGAGAAGGGCACGTCGGCGCCAAGTTCCCCGGCCAGGTGGGCGAGCTCCTCGCGCGACAGCCCGCTGTTCCACAGCGCGTCACAGGCCAGCAGGGTGGCTGCTGCGTCCGCCGAGCCGCCGCCCATACCTCCGGCCACCGGCACCCGCTTGGTGATCTCGAGGTGGACGCCGGTGGAGTGTTCCGAGACATCAGCCATGATCGCGGCGGCCTTGTAGGCCAGGTTTCGCTCATCAAGGGGAATGTCAACGCCGTCGAGGTCAAGGGTGCTCGCCGGGCTGATGCCGACGGTTATTTCGCCGGTGTCCGTGCTGGTGGCGGCGACTTCTTCGTAGAGGGACACCGCGAGGTAGACGCTGGCCACCGAGTGGTAGCCGTCGGCGCGCAGCGGTCCGACATCCAGTGAGACGTTAACCTTGCCGGGAGCCTTGACCCGGACAGTCCTCGCGGCAAAGCGCCCTCTCACTGCGTTCATGGCTCCACGCTATGGCATGGCGGGGTCAGGCTCCAAGCATGGCACCGGACCGGCGGCACCGTTACGGTGCTGCCGCCGCGTTCACGGCGCCGGCAGCGCGTGGGCTTCGGCGATCCGGGAAAACGCCGCGATGTCGATGACCTCGCCGCGGGCAGTGGGATCGACACCGGCGGCCCGCAGGCACCGTTCGGCCTCCGCAGCACTGCCGGCCCATCCGGCCAGGGCGGCGCGAAGGGTCTTGCGGCGCTGGGCGAAGGCGGCATCGATGACGGCGAAAACCTGTTCGCGGGTCGCCGTGGTGACGGGCGGTTCCCGGCGGGTGAACGCCACGAGGCCGGAGTGGATCTTGGGGGCAGGCCAGAAAACGTTCATGCCGATGACCCCGGCCTTGCGCATACTGCTGTACCAGGCCGCCTTGACCGAAGGAACGCCGTAGGTCTTGGACCCCGGCCCGGCGGCAAGCCTGTCCGCCACCTCGTCCTGGACCATAACCAGGCCGTGGCGGAGGCTCGGGAAGTGCTGCAGCAGGTGCAGGACCACCGGCACGGCGACGTTGTAGGGAAGATTCGCCACGAGCGCGGTCGGCTCGACGGGGAGTTCGGTGACGCGCATGGCGTCGGCGAGGACCAGGTGGAAGTTTTCGACGGCGTCCGGCCGCCACTCGGCGACGGTGGCAGGAAGTTTGCCAGCGAGGACCGGATCGATCTCGACGGCGACAACCGAGCGGGCGGCGTCCAGCAGGCCCAGGGTCAGAGACCCCAGCCCGGGCCCGACTTCCAGGACCGTTTCGTCCGGGTGGATGTCAGCGGCGGCAACAATTCTGCGGATGGTGTTGCCGTCGATGACGAAGTTCTGGCCCAGGTTCTTCGTGGGACGGACCCCGATCTCCTCGGCCAGCCTGCGGATGTCGGAGGCCCCCATCAGGGGTGCGGGCGTGCCGGCTGGCGCGCTAGTGGGCGCACTGCCTGGCGCGGAGGGGGTCGGTTCAGTCACCTAGGTATCCTATCCCGCCGGCCAGCCCGGGCATGGCGAAGGCCGGGTCCGAAAAACCGGACCCGGCCCTGGCCGGGCATCCGCTGCCGTGGTCAGCCGCTGCGGAAACCCTGCGAATTCGTGCTCTCGTCACATCACCGTCAGCCGAAGCTGAGGTTGTGGCGTCGCTCCCCTAGCTGGTAGCTGCCCAGCCGCAGCCCCAGGGCTGCAGGCCGCGCTGCGCGTAGACGCGGTTGGCGATATCGATCTGCTGGGCTTTGGTGGCCAGGCTCGCGTTCGGGGCGTACGCGCCGCCGCCGGCTCCGAGCCAGGTCCGGATGTCGAACTGCAGCCCGCCGTAGTATCCGTTGCCGTTGTTGACGGACCAGTTGCCGGTGGACTCGCACTGCGCGATCTTGTTCCACATGGCTTCGTTCATCATGGCAGGGGCCGCGGCGCCGGTGTTGGCACCGGCCGCCTGGGCTGCCGGCTTCGGCTTTTCCTTGGTGCCGACGGTGACCTTCTCGGTGACCGGCTGCGCGGTGACGGACTGGGACACCAGGGTGCGGGAGGCTTCGCGGCCATCGACGAGGACGAGTTTGAAACTCTTGCTGATCGTGCCTGCCACGCCTGGCTGGGTCACCTTCTTTTCGCCCTTGGTCAGGCCGGCGTCCTCCGTGGTGAGGGTTTCGAACGGCACGGCTTCGGTCGCATCTGCCGTCTGGCTGACATCCACGCGGGACACCTTGATCACCATGTCGTTGACCACCGGCGCGTTGCCCGGCTGCGAGACGCGGTCGCTGGCGCCCAGCGTGATGCCGGCGTCGGCGAGGAGCTGGCCGACGTTGGCGGCCGTCGTGGTGGTCTTGTCGGCCTTGCCGTCGGCGACGATGCTCACGGACTTCGGTGTCGAGATGGACACGAAGGAACCGGAGACGGCAAGCTGCGCGTCCTTCGGAACGGACAGCTCGGAGGCACTGGCGACGCCGAGTTCGGTCACCAGACCCTCAACTGTGGGCGACGTGGTGCTGATCGTCCGTTCCGCGCCGTCCAAGCTGACCTTGACGGCCTTGGCGAGGTTGACGTTGATCACGGAACCGTCCCGGACATTGGAGTCAGCAGCCGGAGTGATCCGGTCGGACGGCTGGAGTTCGAGGTTGGCGCCCTTTACGACCTGGCCGACGGTGCCGCCGAACGTCTGGACGGAACTCACTTTGCCGTCGACGTTGAGGGTGACTGTCTTGTTGTTGCCGACGAAGGCGACGAGCCCCAGCACCAGCGCCACGAGCACCACGAGTTGCGTGCCGACCTTGACGAAGCTGAACTTGCCATCCGATTTAAAGAACTTGACCACGATTGCCCATATCTTTTGGACCATCCGGGCACGGGGAAAAGTGCACAGGTCCACCCGCCGCGGACAGGCCTGAGGCCGCACCGGAAGGGTGCGTTGTATCAGCGGGTGCTGTGTGCACTGCCACACTCACAAACGAGAGCGCGCATATGGTTCGTTCGCCACGATGCGCGCCCTGCAGGAGTGAAATTATCCGTTGGCCTTCCCCGACCCCGGCTAATAGTTGTCCACTGTAACCGGAGCGTTATAAAGCAACCAACAAATTGTGCATACCGGGTATCTATTCGCTAGGGCGGATTCTTGTCATATCAGTCCCAGGAACCGTATGCCTGCAGGGTATTCCCGGCGATCCGGGCACAGAGTTCCGAGAGTTCCCATCCAGTCAATTCGGCCATGGCCCGGACGGTATAGGGGACCAGGTAGCTCGCATTGGGGCGGCCCCGATGCGGGTGCGGGGTGAGGAACGGGGCGTCGGTTTCAACCAGGATCCGCTCCGGCTCCGCGATGGCCAGGGCCGCCCGCAGATTGGCAGCGTTCTTAAAGGTCAGCGTCCCGGCGAAGGACATGTACCAGCCCTCGCTGTTGCAGATCCGCGCCAGCTCCTCACCGCCGGAGAAGCAATGGAACACCACCCGCTCCGGGGCGCCCTCCTCCCGCAGTACCTGCACGACGTCGTCGTGGGCGTCACGGTCATGGATCTGCAGTGTCAGCCCCAGGCGTTTGGCAATATCTATGTGGCGCCGGAAGGAGTAGCGCTGATGGGCCAGGCCCTCCCCCTCGGTGCGGAAGAAGTCCAGGCCGGTCTCGCCGATGGCCCGGATCCGCGGGTGCGCTGCGAGTGCTTCGATCTCGGCCAGGGCCTCTTCCAGTTCGCCGCGGGCAGCGTAGGCCGGCGCGTCATTGGGGTGCAGGGCGACGGCGCCCAGCAGCCGCGGATCCAGCTCGACCGCCTGGACGGTGAACCGGGACGATTCCAGGTCGCACCCCACCTGCACGGCCCCCTGCACTCCCACGGCTTCGGCGGCATCCAGGGCGTCAGCGATGCTGACCGTGACATCGACATTTGCGTGGGTGAAGTCCAGGTGGGTGTGGTTGTCCATAACCGGCACCGGAAGCGGTTCCGGCGCGGGCGGGTAGCCCTGCCTGCCGGTGCCATCGCTGCCGGGCGCACGGAACGAGAGGGGCGTCAGGGGGGTGATCATCTTCCAACCTTATCGGCGGCGCCGCGGCCGCAGGAACTGCCCCGGCGCAGGAGTTAACGCGGCCGCGCTATCTCCGGGCGGCAAGACCGGCGGAGATTTCCCCGGAACTCTCTGTCAGGCCCGGCAGTTGTGTTAGTACTCTGTTGTAAAGACTGGCTTTAGCGCTGCGAAATAATCAATGTCCAGGAACAGACGGCTAGGAATTAACGGTCAGGAACACAGGCACACCCCGACGAGTGGCCCGGCAGGCTCCATGCCGATCCGTCCCGGGAACCACCAGGGCTGAAAGGCTACCGATGGACTACCACCGCATCTCCCTAGACGAGGCTCTTCCCGAGGGGCAGGGCCGCAGGGAAGATTCCGGCGTGGCCGGGCTCCCGGTGCCCCGGCACCCGGCCCAGCCGCCCGCGGCGATGGACGCGGAGGCATTCCGTTCCGCCAGCGAGCGCATCTTGGCCGCCATCAACACCGTGATCGACGGCAAAGCCGAAGCGGCCAAGCTGGCCCTGACCGTGCTTCTGGCCCAGGGCCACCTGCTCCTTGAAGACGTTCCCGGCGTCGGCAAGACCCTGCTCGCGAAGACCCTGGCCCGCACCATCGACTGTTCCGTGAGCCGCATCCAGTTCACGCCTGACCTGCTTCCCTCCGACGTCACCGGCGTGTCCATCTACAACCAGGCGTCGAGGTCCTTCGAGTTCCGGCCCGGTGCGGTGTTTGCCAACATCGTTATCGGAGACGAAATCAACCGCGCGTCGGCCAAGACCCAGTCAGCCCTGCTCGAATGCATGGAGGAACACCAGGTCACCGTGGACGGCACCTCCTACCGGCTCGACGAGCCGTTTATGGTGGTGGCCACGCAGAATCCGATCGAAATGGAGGGGACCTATCCGCTGCCGGAGGCGCAGCGTGACCGGTTCATGGCGCGGATCTCCATGGGCTACCCGGACAAGGAGGCCGAGATGGAAATGCTGGAAACCCACCAGGCCACGTCCCCGCTGGCAAAGGTCACCCCCGCCGTCACCGCCGGCGAGGTCGCGTCCATGATCGCCACGGTGCGGCAGGTCTACGTCTCCCAGTCGATCAAGGAATACACCGTGTCCCTGGGCCGCGCTACGCGGGAAAGCGGGATGCTCCGGCTCGGCGCGAGCCCCCGGTCCATGCTTCAGCTGCTGCGCGCGGCCAAAGCCACAGCGGCCCTGGACGGCCGGGACTTTGTGCTGCCGGACGACGTCGTCAGCGTGGCTGAATCCGTCCTGGCCCACCGGATCATCCTGGACCGCAAGGCCGCGAGCGCCGGCGAGACCGCCCAGAGTGTGATCCGCGCCGTCCTGGCGAAAATCCCGGTCAGCCCGGACCTGGCGGCCGCCCCGGGTGCCACGCTGCCGAATCGCCGCTAGGGGTGGCCCGGGCGTGGCGCTGACTGACCGGTTCCCGAGGCACATCTTCACGACCCGCGGCTGGGGCCTGCTGGGCGCCGGCGTGGTGTTCCTGCTGGCAGCCCAGGTGATGGGGCGCCGGGACCTGCTGGCGCTGGCCATCCTGCTGATTGTCCTGCCGCTGCTCTCGCTGGCCGGCACCCGCGTGCTCAAACCGAATTTCAGCGTCTACCGGGAGTTCAGCCCTGCGAGCGTCGAAACAGGGGCGACGACGACGGTCCGGCTGGCGGTCGCCCGGACCGGAACCGGTTCCGGCCACGCGCTGATGGAGGAACGCCTGCCCGCCCGGTTCGGGGAATCCCCCGTGTTCCGGTTCCCCTCGCGTTCAGCCGCGGGCGGGTCCAGCCGCTACGAATACCATCTGCGCTCCGGGAAACGCGGCCAGTTCCTGATTGGGCCGGTCACAGCCGAGTTCAGCGACCCGTTCGGGCTGTCCCTGCACCGCCACGCCATCGACGACGGCGACGTCCTCACCGTGACGCCCGCCGCCGTCGAACTGCCCGCCACCGGGCTGGCCGGTGCCAGGGGGCATGACGGCGTCACCGCCACGCGCATCCGGGCCAACCCCAGCGACGACGACGTCATGACCCGGGAATACCGTCACGGGGACCCGATGCGCCGTGTGCACTGGGCCGCGACGGCACGGCACGGGGAACTGATGGTCCGCCAGGAGGAGTCCGTCACCACCCCGGAGGCGACCATCATCCTGGACCAGCGGCTCTCGGCCTTCACCCGCGGCGCCTTTTCCGCCGGCTCGACGTCGCCTCCCCTCCGCCCCGTCGGCACCGGAACTGAACACCGCGGCCCAGACCACCGCGGCGCCCCCGTGGCAGGCGGCCACGAACTCCTGACCAGCGACACCTTTGAATGGGCTGTGACAGCCGCAATGTCCATCGGTGCGCATCTTGCCGAGCGCAACTATGCGCTGCGGTTCCTCGACGCAGCCGGTGAGCCCGCGTTCCGGCATTCGCCCTCGGCCCCCGAGCCGGAGTCCGAAGAGTACAACGGGGCGCCCGGGCTGCAGTCCGTCGCCGAGAGCCTGGCCGCGATACAGCTCACCGGTCCCCACCACAACCGCAGGGACTCGACGGAGGCTGCCACTGCCCGGACGGCCGGCCGACGGCACCACTCGGGCGCGGAGGCCGGCCCGCAGCCGTTCGACGACCGGCTGATGGACAAGCTGGCCGCCCACCGGATGCGGGGGCCCGTTCTGGCTATCCTGGGAAACCTCACGCGGGCTGAGGCCCGGGCGCTGTCCCCGGGTGCCGGCTTTGCGGCAAACGCGTTTGCCCTGGTTGTCACGGAACGCACCGGGGATCCCGATGAGGTGCTCGCAGCCCTCCGGCTCGGCGGCTGGCGCGCCGTAGCCGTTTCCCCCTCGACGCCGCTGCCCGCAGCGTGGACTGCCTTCGACGACGGCGGGACCGCACCGCTGGCAGCCGCCGCCGATGTGCGGCGCGGATCGGGGGTCCGGCGATGACACTGACACCGCAGCGAAGCGCCGGCGCGCCCGCCGGACCGTCCGGGGCGGCCGGGGACCACGGCCCGGGATCCCCCCGTCCGGACTCCCCGGGGGATCCGAGCGCCCGGAAAAAGACCGGCACACAGCCGTGGCTGATGGCCCTCGCGGTGTCAGTCGCCGTCGCCGGTGCGGCCCTGAGCCTTAATGGAGTGCTGCGGGGATGGGCGTGGTACTCCCCCGTCCTCTCGACGGTCCTCACCGTGGCCTTCACTATGGCAGGACTCCGCGCGATCCGGTGGCGCAGCGTCTTCGTGACCGCCGGTGCGCTGGCGGCGCTCGTGCTGATCCTGACCTTCACGTTTTTCCGCCCGCACAGCATCCTGGGGTTCCTTCCCTCCGGTGCCACCATGACGCAGTTGGGCCGGTACCTGCGCCGGGCCAGTGAGACGGTCCTCGCGGAAAGCGCCCCGGTGGCGCCCAATGCCGGCATCGTCCTGCTGGTCTGTGCCGCCTTGGGTCTGCTGGTGATTCTGGTCGACGCCCTCGCCTATCCCCTGGCCTTGCCGGCGACGAGCGGACTCGGGATCCTGGCCATCCTCATCGTTCCCGCCATGATCAAGCCGCAGAGCGTCGGCGTGCTGGGCTTCGCGGCGGCCACCGCGGGCTACCTCATGATCCTCGGCTGCAGCCACTGGTTCGCGCCCGACGCGCGGACCGGAGCGGACACCGCACGCAACCCGGGCCAGTTCCGGCGCGGCGCCCTGACCGGTGCCGTGGCGCTGACCGTTACCCTGCTGCTCCAGCTTGTGATCCCGGGCTTCGAGCAGGGGACGTTCCCGCAGGGCTCGCGGCTGAACCCCTTCGGCCCCGCCTCGGGACTAAACCCGATGATCAGCCTCGGCAACAGCCTGCGCAGCCCCACCGGTGACGGACGGATCACCTTTGCCACCAACGCGCCCACCACCCCGTACCTGCGCTCCGTCACCGTGGACAGTTTCAACGGCGACAACTGGGCTCCGGATGATCGCGACAGCACCCGCCGGCTGGGCACGGGGAGGATGGAGTCGGGCTTCGAGTCCGCCGCCACCGAAGTCCGCGTGGTCACCGCGGTCGACACCGGCCAGTTCACCAGCCCCTACCTGCCGGCGCCCTACGCCCCGGAGGCCGTCAACGGCCTCACCGGCCGCTGGAGCTGGGATCCGGCCACGCTGAGCATCAAGGGGGTCGACGCCAACTCCCGCAACCAGCAGTATGTGGTGCTCTCGGCTGCCCCCCAGCTCACCCCGGACCTGCTGGCGCAGGCCACGGGGCCGGTGGAGGGTGTCCCCGAACAGTTCATCCGGCCGCCGGACAACGTCCCGGAGATCGTGCGGACCACCGCCCAGGCCGTGACCGAGGGCAGCACCACCGCCTACGCGCGGGCCATGGCCATCCAGCAGTACCTGCGCTCCGCCGAATTCACCTACTCGCTGCAGTCGCCGGTGCAGGGAGGCTACGACGGCAACGGTTTGTCCGTCCTGGCAGACTTCCTGAACCAGAAGAGCGGCTATTGCATCCATTTCGCCTCGGCGATGGCGGTGATGGCGCGGCTGGAAGGAATCCCCAGCCGCATTGCCGTCGGCTACGCCCCGGGCCGGCCCACCGGGGCGACCGTCTCAATTGGGGGCCAGGGTGCCCTGCCTGAATATGAGGTGGATGCCCGGGACGCCCACGCGTGGCCGGAACTGTATTTCCAGGGCTTGGGCTGGGTGCCTTTCGAACCAACCCCCTCGCGCGGCGTGGTTCCGTCCTATGCCGCGGCAAACCAGGCTCCCAGTGGCGCCAGCACGAATGAAAACAACGATGGACTCATTCCGAGCAACAGCCCGCTTCCCACACCGTCGCCCAGTGTCGCGCCGCTGCCGCTCCCAGGCGCTGCCGCCCAGCCGGACGCGGCAAGGGTATTGCTGCCCGTGCTGTACGGCGCCGGCGCGGTGCTGTTCCTCGGGTTGCTGCTGGCGTCCCCGCACCTGGCGCGCGGTGCACTGCGCCGCGGCCGGCTGAACGGTTCCGGGGTCGACGGCTCGGCGGCCTCGCGGGCCTGGGCGGAACTGCGCGACCTCACGACCGATTACGGCGTAGCGCCGCAGACCAGTGAGACGCCACGCCACTTCTCGGAACGGCTGCGCCGCGAGGGAGCCCTCGGCGAAGAGCAGGGCCTGGACGCGGACGGCCATCAGGCCGTCAGGTCCTTGACCGCGGACTTCGAGCGACGGGAATACGGCCGCCCACCGTCCGGGCCCGGGGCCGGCAGCGCGGAAGCATCAGCCGTTCCCCTGATCGCAGCAGTCCAAAGCTCGCTGCGCGCCCATGCCCGGCCGCTCGCGCGGTTCCGCGCGGAGTGGCTGCCGCCGTCGATCCTGGCCGTCTGGCGGCGTGCGGCGACGGCACCGTTCCGCGCCGCCCGCCGCGCAGCACAACGCACCCGGCGCGGCCTCGCCACGGCCCGCTCAGGGGCCCGCGAGGCACTGCGCCGGGTACGGCGGGCAGGCCGGAGCTGAGACCGCCCCGGCCTGCCGGGGTTGCTCCTAGCCGGCGTACGGGTCGGCGATACCGATGTACTGGGTGTAGAGGTATTCCTCGATGCCTTCGAGGCCGCCTTCACGGCCCAGGCCGGACTGCTTGACTCCGCCAAAGGGAGCCGCGGCGTTGGAGACCACGCCGGCGTTCAGGCCCAGCATGCCGGTCTCGAGGCGTTCGCCCATCCGGATGCCCCGGTTGAGGTCCCTGGTGAAGACATAGGCGACCAGTCCGTACTCGGTGTTGTTCGCCAGCCGGACGGCCTCGTCCTCGGTGTCGAAAGTGATGATCGGCGCGACCGGCCCGAAGATCTCCTCGGCCAGGATCCGGGTGCCCTCGGTGACGCCCTTGAGGATGGTGGGCTGGTAGAAGTAGCCCGGACCCTCGACGGCGGCGCCGCCGATCACCGCGACCGCACCGGCGGACACAGCATCGGAGACCAGTTCGTGGACCTTGGCGCGGCTCTTGGCATCGATCAGCGGGCCAACCTTGGACTCCGCCTCGGTGCCGCGGGCCGTGGTCATGTCTGCCATCTTCGCGGCGAACTTCTCCGCGAACTCGTCGGCGACGGACTCGTGCACGATGAACCGGTTCGCGGCGGTGCAGGCCTCGCCCATGTTCCGCAGCTTCGCCAGCATCGCCCCGGCGACGGCGGCATCGACGTCGGCGTCCTCGAAGACCACGAACGGGGCGTTGCCGCCGAGCTCCATCGAGGTCCGCAGCACGTTTTCGGAGGCGTCCGAGAGCAGCCGGCGGCCCACCTCGGTGGAGCCGGTGAAGGAGAGCTTGCGCAGCCTCGAGTCCTTGATCAGCGGCCCGGTCGTGGCACCGGCCGTCGAGGTGGGGATGACGTTCAGCACGCCGGCCGGCAGCCCGGCCTCCATCATCACGGCGGCGAACAGCTGGGAGGTCAGCGGCGTCAGGTTCGCGGACTTCAGCACCATGGTGCAGCCGGCGGCGACGGCGGGGGCGACCTTGCGGGTCGCCATGGCCAGCGGGAAGTTCCACGGCGTGATCAGCAGGCACGGGCCCACCGGCTTCTTCGTCACCAGCAGCCGGGACTTCCCGTCCGGGGACACCGAGTAGCGCCCGAAGGCCCGCACGGCTTCCTCGGAGAACCAGCGCAGGAACTCCGCGCCGTAGGTAACCTCGCCGCGGGCCTCGGCCAGTGGCTTGCCCATTTCCAGCGTCATCAGCAGCGCGAAGTCCTCGGCCCGCGCGGTCACGAGCTCAAACGCCCGGCGCAGGATCTCACCGCGCTCACGGGCCGGGACCTTCGCCCAGGACTCCTGCGCGGCGGCGGCCGCGTCCAGGGCGGCCGCCCCGTCCTCGGGTCCGGCGTCGGCGATGCTCAGCAGGACCTTGCCGGTCGAGGGGTCCTCCACCTCAAAGGTCTTCCCGGACGCGGCCGGGCGCCACTGGCCACCGATCAGCAGACCGGTGGGAACAGAGGCCAGCAGGGCGCTCTCGCGCTCCGCGGTAACAATGGGCTGGGCAGTTACAGTCACGGTTGACTCCCTCGTCAGCGATTCGGGGTGGATTGGATCGGATTCAGCGCTGTTCCACAGACCTTGAAAACGCGTCTCTGAAACGCGCTGATTACTGCCACGGTACTGCCGCGTTCTCCGGGCTGTCTACGCATGTCCGCACTACGTCGATCGGGGTTCGCTGTGCAGCTGCACAGCGACGGCCCCGCCCGGAGACCGGCCTGCCTAACGGGCTGCCAGCACCGCGGAATACAGCTCCCGCTTGCTGACCCGGGCGTCCTCCGCCACGGCCGCAACGGCTTCCTTGAGCCGGATTCCCTGCGCGATGAGCGCGTTGACGTCGGCCACGTGGTCTGCCGGCGTGCCCGGCTCCCGCTCTGGGGCGCCGCCCACGACGACGGCGATCTCGCCCCGCACCTCGTTGGACTCGGCCCACTCCAGCAGTTCCCGCAGGGTGCCCCGGATGACTTCCTCATACGTCTTGGTCAGTTCCCGGCAGACGGCGGCGCGACGGTCCGCGCCGAACCGCTCACGCAACGCGCGGAGCATCGGCTCCAGCCGGTGCGGGGCCTCGAAGAAGACCATGGTGCGACGCTCGGCGTCGAGGTCCGCGAGGCGGGAGGCGCGTTCGCCGGCCTTGCGGGGCAGGAACCCCTCGAAGCTGAAGCGGTCGGTGGGCAGGCCGGAGAGCGCGAGTGCGGTGAGGACCGCGGACGGTCCGGGGGCGGCGGTGACGGTCAGCCCGGCGGCCACCGCCCCTTCGACCAGGCGGAAGCCGGGGTCCGAGACGGACGGCATCCCGGCGTCGGTCACCATCACCAAGGTCTTGCCGGAGCGGACCTGGTCCAGGAGTTCGCCGGTCTTGGCGGCCTCGTTGTGCTCGTGGTAGCTGATGATCCGGCCGGCGACGGTGATTCCCAGATTCTGGACCAGCCGGTGCAGCCGCCGGGTGTCCTCGGCGGCGACGATGTCCGCCGTCGTCAGCAGCTCGACGAGCCGGTAGGTGGCGTCTCCGACGTTGCCGATCGGGGTTGCCGCCAGCACGATCCGGCCGGGTCCGCCGCTTTGGGGAAACGGTTCCGGTTCCGGCTCCGGATCCGTGCCGGTCGGACCGCCGGGTCCGGGACGTGCGCTCTCCTCGAGGTCGTCCGCCAGGCCCAGGTTGTCGCCGGGAAGATTCGGGGAGGTGCTGAGTTTAGGGTCCACAGGACCAGCCTACTGCTGGCACGGGCCACGTGCCGACGGCCGGGCCTGCCCCGGGCGGGGACGGGACCGGGGCGGCCAGGCCGGGGACCACAGCCGCAAAAGGTAGCATGGGCATCGTGACGCAGACCCCCACGCGGCCCGTCGAAGCCGGTTCCACCGGATCGGCGCCCCCAGCCCCCCGCACCGGACGCAACCTGGAGGGGCACCGCTGGGTCAGCCGCCCGGCGGAGGCGTTCACCCCCGACGCGCTCAAGGATCGCCTGATTGGCAGCATCCGGAGCTGGCGGGACTATCCGCCCTCGCTGCGGCTGTGGTTCTGGCTCATTCCGGCCATCACCGCGGCCCTGGGCGGCGTCCTGCGCTTCGTCCGGCTGGACACGCCCCGCAACCTGGTGTTCGACGAGACCTACTACGTCAAGGACGGCTACTCGTTCCTGGTCAGCGGCTACGAACGGGCGTGGCCGGACAAGGCCAACGACGCCTTTGTTGCCGGCAATCCCGGGGTGCTGCTGGAAGGCCCCGAGTACGTCGTCCACCCGCCGGTCGGGAAGTGGATGATCGCCGGCGGCATGTGGCTCTTCGGCCCGGACAATCCTTTCGGCTGGCGGTTCGGGGCGGCCCTGACCGGCACGCTGTCCATTTTCCTGCTGGCCCTCATCGCCCAGAAGCTCTTCCGCTCGCTGACCCTCGGGGCCGTGGCCGGTGTGCTGCTGGCGGTGGACGGGCACCATCTGGTGATGTCCCGGACCTCCCTGCTGGACATCTTCCTGATGTTCTGGATCCTTGCCGCTTTCGGCGCCCTGCTGATGGACCGCGACGACGGCCGCCGCCGGCTGGCCGAGCGGCTCGGCCGGCTGGCCGCAGCCTCCCCGGACGGACGTCCCAGCCTGCTCCAGCTGGCGTCCGGCCCCTGGCTGGGACTCCGCTGGTGGCGGCTCGCGGCGGGTGTCTGCCTGGGACTGGCGGTCGGCACGAAGTGGTCCGCCCTGTTCTTCCTGGCCGGGTTCGGGTTGCTGACGGTCTTCTGGGACCTGAGCGCGCGCCGGATCGCCGGAATTCATGGCTGGATCAGCGGCGGGATCCTCAAGGACGGGATTCCCGCTTTCGTCAGCATCGTCCCGGTGGCCGCCCTGGTCTACGCCGCCTCCTGGACCGGGTGGTTCCGGTCCACGGACGCGTACTTCCGCAACTGGGCCGCGACGGTTCCGTCGGCGGAGTGGGGCTGGCTGCCGAACTCCGTCCGGTCCCTGGCTCACTACCATCTGGAGGCCTACAAGTTCCACCAGGGGCTGAGCGCGGAGCACCCGTACGAGGCCAGCGCCTGGAGTTGGCTGGTGCTCGGCCGGCCCACGTCCTTCTTCTATGAATCCCCCAAGCAGGGCAGCCCGGGGTGCGATACCAGTAGCTGCACCACGGCGATCCTGTCCGTGGGCAATCCGCTGATGTGGTGGGGCGCCGCCGTGTGCCTCGGCGTGCTGCTCTTCTGGTGGGCCGGGCGGCGCGACTGGCGTGCCGGGGCCATCCTGGCCGCCGTGGCAGCCGGGTACCTCCCCTGGTTCCTGTACCCCGAACGCACCATGTTCTATTTCTACGCCGTGTCCTTCGAGCCCTTCCTGGTGCTGGCCCTCGTGTACGGGCTGGGCCTCGTCCTGGGGCGGCGCACGGATCCGCTGTGGCGGCGGCGCTCCGGGCTCTACCTCGTGACGCTCTTTGTGGTCACCGCCGTCGTCGTCTCGGCCTTCTTCTATCCGGTCTGGACCGCCGAGACCGTTACCTACCAGGATTGGCGGTTCCGGATGTGGATGCCGTCCTGGATCTAGGGCAGGATTGCAGGGGACGTCCACCGGCATCAGGCGGACCCGGAACGGAGAAACGGCTGTGAGAGAAGCAAGCACCGGACTGCTCATCGAGCTCGATCCGGGCAGCAATGTGACGGACCTGCTGCTGGAGCAGCACGCCAAGGATCCCGTGCATGCGCTGTACTCCCGCAAGGGACCGGCCGGCTGGGCCGACGTCTCCGCGCAGCAGTTCCTGGACCAGGTCCGGGCGCTGGCCAAGGGCCTGATCGCCGGCGGCATCACGCCCGGGGAAACCGTGGCGGTCATGTCCGGCACCCGCTACGAGTGGACCGTCGTGGACTTTGCCATCTGGTTCGCCGGCGGCGTCCCCGTACCCATCTATGAGACGTCCTCCGTCAGCCAGATCGAATGGATCCTGCATGACTCCGGCGCCCTGCGCATCTTTGCCGAAGACGAGGCAAAGGCGGGGCTGGTCCGTCAGGTCCTGGACAGCTCCGGCCTGCTCGGTGGCACCGTGCTCCCGGTGGTGCGGATGGACTACGACGGCGCCGCCCCGAACCTCGCCAGCCTGGCAGCGGCAGGCACCGGCGTCGGCGACGCCGAACTCGAACGGCACCGGTCCACGGCCGGGCTCGCGGACGTTGCATCCCTCGTCTACACGTCCGGCACCACCGGCCGGCCCAAGGGCTGCGAAATCACGCACGGGAACTTCGCCCTGATAGCCAAAAACATCGTGCTGTTCCTGCCCGAGATCCTGCGGCAGCCCCGCACCAGGACCCTGATGTTCCTCCCGCTGGCCCACGTCCTCGCCCGTGCCGTCCAGGTGATCTGCCTCAGTGCCGGGACCACCGTGGGCCACACCGCCAGCGCCAAAGAGCTGCTGGAGGACCTGGCCAGCTTCAAACCCACGTTCCTGCTGGTGGTACCCCGGATCTTCGAAAAGGTCTACGCCGGCGCCGCGCACAAGGCGGCGCTTGCCGGGAAGGAACGATTGTTCGGGTCGGCCGCCGCCGCCGCCGTCGACTACTCCAAGGCCCTGGACGCCGCCGCCCGGGGCAACGGTCCCGGCCCCGGACGGGTGACCCGCGCCAAGCACGCCCTCTACGACCGGTTGCTGTATCCCAAACTGCGCCAGGCCTTCGGCGGCCAACTGGGCTACACCGTCTCGGGGGCCAGCCCGCTGAGCTCCCACGACGCACACTTCTTCCGCGGCGCAGGCATCCCCGTCCTCGAGGGCTACGGCCTCACCGAAACCACAGCCCCGTGCACGGCCAACACTCCGACGCGGACCAAGGTGGGGACAGCCGGCATCCCGGTGCCCGGCACCACCATCCGGGTCGCCGAGGACGGCGAGATCCTGGTCAAGGGCATCGGCGTCTTCAAGGGATACCACAAGAACGCCGCAGCCAACGCGGAGTCGTTCGTGGACGGGTTCTTCCGCACCGGCGACCTCGGGTCCCTCGACGAGGACGGCTTCCTGACGATCACCGGGCGGAAGAAGGACCTGCTGGTCACCGCCGGCGGCAAGAACGTCGCCCCCGGACCGCTGGAGGAAAAGATCCGCGAGCACGAACTGGTCCTCCAAGCCGTGGTGATCGGGGACGGCAGGCCGTTCGTGTCGGCCTTGATCAACCTGGACCCGGAGGGCCTGGAAAACTGGTGCGCCGTGCACAAGGTTCCCGCGATGAGCCCGTCCGAGGCCCGCGGCAACGAGCTGGTCCGCGTTGCCCTGCAGCACGCGGTGGACGAGGCGAACGCCCTCGTGTCCAAGGCCGAGTCCATCCGCAGCTTCGTGGTATTGGACGCCGACTTCACGGTGGAATCCGGGCACCTGACGCCGTCGCTCAAGCTCAAGCGTGCCGCCGTCGTGCGTGACTTTGAGGGGCAGATCAACGGTATCTACGGCTGACGCCGCGGCATCACCTCGGACGCAAAGAAGCGGCCGGCACCTCGGTGCCGGCCGCTTCTGCGTTCCTGTCGTCCGGGGTCAGCGGCCCTAGACGGCGCTCGAGTGTCCCCGCACGCCGGTGTCTCTCGTCCCGGTGTCGTTTGTCCCGGTGTCTTTTGTGCCGGTGCCTGCTGCGGCGGCGTCGGCCGGGGCGGATGCCGCCGCGGCGGGAGCATCGCCGGCTTTGCCGGACCTGTTCCGGCGGAAGAGGGAGCGCTTCACGGGTGCAGCCTCGGGGGACGCAGTCTCGGTGGGAGCAGCTTCGGTGCCCGCAACACCACCGGAGGCGGCCTCGGTGGAGGCTGCCTGGGTGGAGGCTGCCTGGGTGGAGGCTGCCTCGCCGGTGTCAGCCCCAGCGGCTTTTTCCCCGGCCGGGTCCTGGACCGCTGCGCCGCGCTTCGGCAGCCCGCGGCGTTTGCGCGTCGGCCAGGTGAGGATCAGGGTGACCAGCGATGCGAGCAGCACCAGACCGGCGATCACAATCCCGCCGTCGACCCAGAACTGGGCCGGGAAGAGCCGGATCAGGGTGTCCTGCAGGGAGAAGGTCCACGTGCCGCTGGCGAAGAAGACGCTGTGGAACTGGGCGAAGAACGCCTCCCAGCCAAGCACCGCCAGCACACCGAGGCTGATGATGATCACGAGGGTGATGATGGAGCCGGCGAACAGGCCGCGCCGCACTCCCCCGGGGCTGCGGCGCCGCAAGTAGATGATGGCGATCAGGCTTAGCAGGATGAGCAGGACACCGGCGCCGAAGGCGGACAGGATAACGACCTTGACGTCGGCCATGTGGCTGACTTCGCCGTCCTCGAACAGCCGGTCGCCGCCTCGGTGGACCAGTTCGCCCAGGTAGCGCGGTCCCGCCCAGTTGCTGAGATAGTCCACAGCATAGGAGCCGTAGGTCATGCGGTCGTCGGTGCTGAAACCGTAGCCGTCGCCCGGGAAGCCGGGCCGGTTGTACTCCACCCAGAGGAACAGGGGGCTGGCGACGGCCCGGACGGCCAGCACCAGCAGGATGATCGGGAAGCACACGGAGAGCAGGACCTGCATCACGCGGGGGATCACCGGCTTGGTGTTCAGCGCGTGTTCACGTTCGGCGTTCCGCCGCTGTACCTCCTCCTCCGGGGGCCGGACCTGCAGTGCAGAGGGGGGCAGCGGCTCGCTGAAGTGGGTGGCGTTTTTCCTGGGTGCCGGTTCGACGGCGGCTTCCGCAGCCTTGCGGTCGGCGCGCGACAGCGGCTCCGGAGTGCCGCCGGCGGCCGGTGCGGCCGTGCTGCCGGCACCCGCGGCAGCTGTGCCTTCGGCACCGGCTGCGGCTGTGCTGTCGGAGGCGGCGGCACGCTGCTCCGTGGGCTTTGGCTTCATCCAGTCGAACGCGGGCTCGTCAGCGTCATCGGCCGGATCCAGCTGCGGATCCTGTCGGTTCGGAGGGGTGGGACTTGAGTCAGTCACTGCAGCTTCGCTTCCGTAGGTGTCCGCGCCGCCGGCCGGGGCCCGGCAACGCTACATATCTGCTTCCGAGCCTACCGCCAGAGCCTCGGAGTGGGCGAGATGCCACACCCCGGGCAACGCGGATTCAGGGACGGGGATTCAGGCCCCGGGATTCCAGCGTCGGTCTGGGAGCGCCCGGCCGCCGGGTTGCGGTCAGCGCTTGGCGTACTGCGCCCAGGGGATGTTCCAGTCGCCGAAGCCTTCGAGCGGTTCCACGGCCGGGGCACCGGTGTTGAGGGTCTGGACGAGGTCGCCGGTCTTCATGTTGTTGAAGAACCAGGCGGCGTCCGCCGGGAGCAGCCCGACGCAGCCGTGTGAGACGTTGGACCGGCCCACCGCGCCCCAGGCCGATTCCAGGGCCTGGTGGACGTACACGCCGGAGCTCGTCAGGCGGTTGGCGTACTCCACCGTCAGGGGCGGGTAGTAGCCCTTGTCGCCGGGCTTGAGCCCGATGCTGCCGGCGTTGAAATCGGAGTGGCGTTCCTGCTCCATGATGACGGCGAAGCCGGTTGGGGAGAGCCAGTCGGCGTCCCCCAGCGTGACCGGAGCGGTCTTGACCAGTTGGCCGTCGAAGTACACGTTCATGGTCTTGGTGATGTCATCGACGACCGCTAGGCGCTGCGGCCCGACTTTGAAGGAGACCTTGGTGTCGGAGTTGCCGATCATCTTGTTGCCGAAGTCGACGCCGAAGAGTTTCAGGTCCACGGTGATTTCGCTGTTGGAAGCCCAGAACGCCTCGGGGCGGATCCGGACGCGGCGGTCCGAATACCAGCGCCACGCCACGGCCTGGCCGGAGGAAGCCGTGACGGTGACGGCCTTCTCCATGGCTTCCTTGTTCAGCACCGGCTCGCTGAAGACGATCTCGATCGGCTGCCCGGCGCCGACCGTGGTGCCGTTGACCGGATACACAGCGGCGTCTGCCTCGTTGGCTGTGGCCACGGTGGCGAAGGTCTGGGCCTTCTTCGTCTCGCGTCCGGCCTGGTCGACGATGGTGAAGCTGTATTTGTACTTCGTGTCGAATTCCAGCGGATCCTCGGCGGTCCAGGTCGCGCCATCCGGGCTCGTGGTTCCCGGCACGGGGTCGCCACCGGCGGCCGGGACCAGCACGACGTCCTTCACGACGCCGTTGACTGCCTTGACTGAGGGGGCGGCGGCGGGGTTGACGCCCTTGGCACCGTCGTTCGGGGTCACGCCGAGCTCAACGAGCTTGACGACGGGGGCAGCGAGGCCGGACACGTTCCGCATCGGAGCCGACGCCTCGGAGGGCATGTCGGCCTGGGCCCAGCCCGGTGACGTGGCGACGCCGATGCCGCCGGCCCCCACAACTGCGCAGATGGCAAGGACGGCCAGCATTTTCCCGGTGTTGCGGGGACGGTGTCCCGGCTGCCGGCGTCGACGCCCGCTGTCTTCTGTCACTGCCATTTCCCGTGTTCCCCCACTGTTTCCCTACAAACCCACCTGTGAGTTCACGATCTCCCTATGCCAGCATAAACGAAGTGTCACCTCGCGCCGGCCCCGGCTGCGCCACGATCAGGTCACAAAAGGGGCCCCGGACCGTGGTCCGGGGCCCCCTTCGCTGCGGGAACGGCGGGATCTGCGGCGGCCTCTGCCGCTGTCCCGGCGGTTCCTAGTAGCGGTAGTGGTCCGGCTTGTACGGGCCGGATACCTCCAGGTCCAGGTACTCGGCCTGCTCCTTCGACAGCTCAGTCAGTTCGACGCCGAGGGCATCCAGGTGCAGCCGGGCAACCTTCTCATCCAGGATCTTCGGCAGCACGTAGACCTGCTTGTCATACTCCCGTTCCCCTTCCGGCTGGTCACGCTTGGTGAAGAGCTCGATCTGCGCGATCGTCTGGTTGGCGAAGGAGTTGCTCATCACAAAGGACGGATGTCCGGTGGCGTTGCCGAGGTTCAGCAGCCGGCCCTCGGACAGCACGATGATGGAGCGGCTGCCCTCCCCTGTGGCGGGATCCGCCGCGAAGACCCACTCGTGCACCTGGGGCTTGATTTCGACCTTCTTGATGCCGGGGATCCGGGCCAGCCCGGCCATGTCGATCTCATTGTCGAAGTGGCCGATGTTGCCCACGATCGCCTTGTCACGCATCCCGGCCATGTGCTCGGCCATGATGACGTCTTTGTTGCCGGTCGTGGTGATGAAGATGTGGCCCTCGCTGAGGACGGATTCCAGCTTCGCGACCTGGTAGCCGTCCATTGCTGCCTGGAGGGCGCAGATGGGATCGATTTCGGTGACGATAACGCGTGAGCCCTGGCCCCGGAAGGCCTCCGCCGCGCCCTTGCCGACGTCGCCGTAACCGCAGACGACGGCGACCTTGCCGCCCATCAGGACGTCGGTGGCGCGGTTGATGCCGTCGGGCAGGGAGTGGCGGATGCCGTACTTGTTGTCGAACTTGCTCTTGGTGACGGAGTCGTTGACGTTGATCGCCGGGAACAGCAGCTTGCCCTGCTCCGCGAGCTGGTAGAGGCGGTGCACGCCGGTGGTGGTTTCCTCGGTGACGCCCAGCAGGCGGGAGCCGATCCGGGTCCACTTCTGCGGATCCGCCTGCAGCGAGGCGCGCAGCACGTCCAGGAAGACCCGTCCTTCCTCGGACTCGTCGTCGGGGGTGGCCGGGACAGCACCGAGCGCCTCGAAGTCGGCGCCCTTGTGAACCAGCATGGTGGCGTCTCCGCCGTCGTCAAGGATCATGTTCGGGCCCAGGTCCGGGTTGCTGTCCGCACCGGGCCAGGTCAGGATCTGTTCCGCGGTCCACCAGTATTCCTCCAGGGTCTCGCCCTTCCAGGCGAACACGGGAACACCCTGGGGGTTTTCAACCGTTCCGTCGCCGACCACAACGGCGGCGGCGGCTTCGTCCTGGGTGGAGAAGATGTTGCAGGAGGCCCAGCGGACCTCGGCGCCGAGTGCCGTCAGCGTCTCGATCAGCACGGCGGTCTGCACCGTCATGTGCAGGGATCCGGCGATCCGGGCGCCCTTGAGCGGCTGGCTGGCGCCGAACTCTTCGCGCAGGGACATCAGGCCGGGCATTTCGTGCTCGGCTAGGCGGATCTGGTGGCGGCCTGCCTCGGCCAGGGAGATGTCCGCAATCTTGTAATCGAGAGTCATATGAATCCTTTTCTGTGGCCGGCGGGCAGGTCCGGGACCTGGCTGCCTGGGACGAAAGTGGAGGGACTGATCAGTGGCTGGAAAGTACTTCGGAGCCGAACGGCGCAGCGATGGGCCGGCGGCCTAGCCGGCGGTGTGCGGTGACGCTGCGTCGGCCCGGCCTGAATCCGGCTGGCCGGGCTCGCCGGCGTCGTGCTGGAAGGCAGGGGCCGCAGCGGCGGCCGGGAGCAGTTCCGGCGGGAGCAGCAGGGGGATGCCGTCCTCGATCGGGTAACGCAGCTTCACCCCGGCGGCGCCGGCCGCAGTGGTGACGAGCTCTTCGCCGTCCTGCACCAGCGGGGACCCGGTCACGGGGCACCTCAGGACAGACAACAGTTCGGGACTGATCTTCGGCATGGTGAACGCTCCCTGGTGGACGCCGCAGCAGGCGCCGGTGGCTTACGGATTTTGCAGTTCCCAGCCTACCGCCAGTTCCGGCTTACGAAGGTTCGCGCAGGACCCGCAGATGCCCCCGGCGGGTGCCCTCGGCTGCGGCCGGAGCTTCAAGGGCGGGGTGGACACTGCGCTGGCCCTGGCCGGATTCCGGCGCGGCGGGCCGGACGGCCGCCTCCCGGACAGCATTGGCCAGGGCGAGGAGATCGTCGGGGCCGGGACCGGCGGGGTTGGCAGGCATCGCCAGCCGCAGCACTTCCCACCCGCGCGGGACGGTCAGCGACCCGGCATGCTGTTCACACAAGTCATAACAGTGCGGTTCGGCATAGGTTGCCAGCGGGCCCAGAACGGCGGTGGAGTCGGCATAAACGTACGTCAAAGTGGCCACCGCTGAGTTGCGGCAGGCTGACCTCGAACAAAGACGAATTGCACCCACGACACCACAGACTACTCCCCCGGGCCGCCGGGCACCGCACGGCACGCTGACGGCGGGTCGGACGTTCCGTATCGCGTAAACCATTCGCCGGGTTTAGAGTCGAGATATGCAGTCATCGCACCAAGATCCGGGTTTTACGGTCCGCTTGGCTGAAACCGGCACCGGACGTCACGACGCCGCGGTTACCGCGGGCGGTTCGGGCGGCACCACGGTGCCGCGGGGCTTCCGCCAGCGGCGGAGGAACCGGCATGGCCGCGGGCTACGGGGCGAGCTGATGCTGCCGACGCTGCCCGGTTACCGCACCCGCTCGGATCGTTTCGACGACTTTGTCCTGGACTCGGCCGAGCGGCTGCACGACATCTGGGGCAAGCCGCTGGACGGGGTCCGGTTCGCCGTCGACGAGATTCCGCCGGGGCTGGAGCAGCTCGTGGCGGACCGCGCTCCTTCCCCCATGGGCTCTTACTCCCCCGCCACCGCGGAGGAGGGACCGGTGATCACCCTTTACCGCCGGGTCGTCGAGCAGGCCTGCGGCAGCCGCGAGGAACTCCAGGACCTGGTCCATGACGTGGTGGTGGAGTACACGGCCGAGATGCTGGGCGTGCCGCCCGAGTCACTCGATCCTGTCTACCGCCGTCGCTATTAGGGCCGCTTCCTGGAAACGGTCAGTAGCTGAGCGTGACTGGGACCTGCTCCTGGCCCGCCGCCCCGGGGGCAATGGCGACCGTTGAGATGTCCTGCTTGCCGTCCTGCTGCAGCAGGACCGCCCCATAGGCGGGATCCCCTGCGGCGGACACGAGGTAGCCAACCAGCGGCGAGCCCTCGACGTCGGACGCGATCCTGATGGACGCTGTGGTGCCGCCGGCGATGTCGGCGGCCGCGGCCGCGTGGATCTTGCCGTCCGCCGTGACCGGGGTGTAGGTAATAGTGGCCCGGCCCTCGGGAGCACCGAAAATAAGGTAGCGGTCACCTGAGCCGGGGACCGGAACGACGTGCTGGCTCCCCAGCCGCGCCGAGGCCGGTGACCACGCGAAGTCGGAGGCGTCCTCGGCCTTGAGTCCCCTGGTGACGCGGGCTGCCGCGGTGAAGGAAACGTCCGAGCTGACGGACACGGTGTAGGGCCCGGCCGGCACGCCGGAGAGCGGGACCTCGGTGACGGATCCGGCCTTCGCCGTGACCACTCCACCGCCGGGCAGGGCCTTCTGGCCGTCCCGTCCGAAGACCTTGACCGCGATCACGGCATCGGCGGAACCCGGCACCGTGAGCTGCAGGGCCGGTCCGGCATCCGCGTAGCCGGACTGGCCGGTGAGCCCCGCCAGGCCGGCGGGGTCCTGGATGTCGACGCCGGAGATCACTTGGCGCAGGGCCGGTGCGGTGGCCGGGGCGATGAACTCGACGCCGCCGGGCATCAGTCCCCGCAACACGCTTTGCTGGATGTGTGCGGCCACCGGCCCGCCGGCGCTGCGGACCCGGACGCTGAGCCGCTCCTGCCCCGGGGCAAGGCCGGCAAGGATCACGGAGCGGGTGGTGCCGGGCGCGACGAGGAGTCCCCGGCTGCCCGGGGCCTGGATCAGGCCGTCGGCGCCGAAGAGTTCGAGGCTGACCGTGGCAGGGCTGCTGGAAGCGTTGCTGAGCTTCAGCACGGCCGTCCGGCCGAGCGCGGTGTTCGCACCGACTAGCCAGAGGTCATTGCCGGGTTGCTGGCAGGCTGCGGCCGCCGAACCACGGAGGTCGCCGTCCTCGGCGGTGTAGCGCATGACGGCGCCCGCGGAGGGCTGGCGGTCCGCCTCGGCGTCGGCGCTCAGGACGGCCACGTCGTCGACACCCTGCTGGGACACGATACCGGCCAGCGGCGCGGCAGCCGAGGGCCTGGGCGTGGCCGGGCTTTCGGACGCCGGGGCGGCTTTGGCAAGTTCCACCAGGGTGCTGCCGGTCAGCGAGGCGAGCCTGCTGCCGGGCAGGACACCTGCACTGGAGCCCAGCACCAGGGCGTTGACGTCGCTCCTGGCGGTGGCGGACTCCGGGCTGAACTGCGGATCGGTGCCCACGGGGGCGCCCTCGAGGAGCCGGGCCGGGCCCGGGCAGACGCCGACGCTGCTGCCCGCGGGAACCGCCGCCAGGGGTGCCGCGATGGGCCGGCTGCTGCCGGGGCCCTGCGGAGTCAGCGCCGTGGCGGACACGAGTCCGCCGCCGGCAGCGACGAGGACGACGGCGGCGAGGACGCCGCCCAGCCGCCGTGCGCGCGCACGCCCAGGTAGCTCCGGGAGCAGCGGCACGGCTGGGGCGTCGTTGGCGGATTCGTCGGGGAAGTCGTCCCTAGGCATGTTGATGTTCCTTACGCAGGGAGCCCTCGTCCCTGGAGAGGCCGGTATTCGGCCGACGGGCAGGCATGGGGATGGCCAGCAGGACGGTCAGGCCAATGACGACAGCCTGGGCAACGCCCGTCCAGATGGCCCAGGGAGCTTCGTAGCGGAGACTGAACTGCCCGCCCTCGGCGGGCAGGGTGAAGGCCTGCGCCCAGCCGGAGGTGGTGGCGGTGAGACGGCGGCCGTCGAGCCAGGCGCTCCAGCCGGGATCGGCGCGTTCGGCCAGCACCACGAGGCGTCCTTCCGGCCCGGCGGGCACCGCGGCGTCGGCGGACACCGCCTGGGACGGGACCAGCCCGACCGTTGCGCCCGCACCGTCGACGATCCGCACGCGGTGCGCGACGGCGGCGGCCTCGATGACGGGCTGGTTCAGGGGGCTGATCCGCCAGAGCCAGCCGACGTCGGTCTTGCCGACGCCGACGAGGCCGGGGACGGCGTCCATCCGGCTGGCGGTCAGCTGGGCCGCGGTGTCGACGGACCGCAGGACCACGAATCCGACGCCGAGCTGCTCGAGCTCGGCACGGGGATCGACGCCCTGGCCGGCCACGATGGTGGCCACAACGTTGCGCAGCGAGGCCACGACGGCATCGTCGTCACGGACCGTCTCCTGGCCCGGCTCCCCCATGATCGGGCGGGCGGCGGCAATCGTGGACAGGGAGTCCAGGGTGGTACCGGCGCCGCGCATGAGCGCGGCGTCAAACGTGCCGTTTTCACCGGTGGAGATGATGAGGGTGCGGGACTGTTCCGGCCCCTCGCCGCGGTCGATGGCCGTTGCGGGGAGGGTCCGGGGCTCGGCCGGCCGCACCAGCTTGCTGGCACCCAGGGAATCCGTGCCTGGCGCTCCGGCAGCCGGCGCGGAGTGCGGCAGGACGTTCTGCGCGGCCCACACCGTCAGGCCGGCCACCGGTCCGGCCAGGAGCAGGATCATGGCGGTGACAGCGATGCCGCGGATCAGGATCCTGCGGCCCGTCGTTGCGGCGGCGGCCCGGTCGGCGGAGTCCAGCAGGCCGGCCGCGCCGAGAAGGGACGCCCCCAGGAGGGCAAAGGCCGCGGCCGACACGGCCGGTCCGGTGAAGGGAGTGACCAGGACGTCGGCGCTGACCCCGGTGGCGACCTGGCTGCTGAGCCAGCCGCCGGACAGCAGCAGCAGTGCCGCGGTCCAGAGGGCGCGGGCAATCCGGGGTGGACGGCCCGGCAGGAACAGGGCAGCCACGGCCAGGAGCAGGACGGGCAGTCCGATCAGCAGGGCGAGCAGGAGTGCCCACGGCACGGCGGACTCTGCCCCGAACACCGGAAGGCCGGTGAGGCCGCCGTCGGCCGCGAAGCGCAGCGGCTGGCCCAGGACCTGCTGCCACAGCGGTGCCGCATCAAAGCCCAGCGGCAGGCCGGGGTCTGCGAGCAGGGCGCGGGGACGGTCGATGGTGGAGGCCAGGAACGGCACGAACAACGCCAGGGTGGGGAGCAGTGCCCACCACACGGTGCGGCCGCGACGGCCCAGGAGCGTGCCGCACAGTGCCACCAGCACAACGCCGGGCAGCAGCAGCGAGGGCGCCGCCGCGGTCACGACGGCCAGCGCCAGCCCGGCCGCGGCGGCCGCGGTCCAGGAGGGGGTGCCGTTGATGCCGGGTTTCACCGGAGGCGCTTCGGTGAACCGCCGCTCGCCGGGGGCGGGCACGGCGTACCGCCCGCGTCCGGCGGCAGTGCCGGTGGCCCGCAGCAGGGCCAGCACCAGCAGCGGCATCATGACGTGGGCGACCAGGGCGCCGACGCGTCCCTGGTTGAGCGCCACCTGCAGGGCAGGCGCTGCGGCCCAGAGGAGCGCGGCGGCCAGCCGGAGCCGGCGGCGCTGCGTGAGCGCACCGGCGGCAAACCAGGCGCCGAGCGCGGAGAGCGGCATGGCCAGGATAAGCAGTGCGCCAATGGCGCTGTTGGCGTTGCCGCCGCCGAGCACACCGAGGGCCCACAGCACGTAGCCGAAGGGGTCGCCGTGGCCGGGAAGGCCTGCGCCGAGAGTGCTCCACCAGCCGGAGGCATGGTTCCAGATCTCGCCCAGCCGCAGCGAGAGCGGAATAATCGCGCCGCCGGCGACAGCGTCGGCCCGGAACAGGCTCAGCAGGCCGATCACGGAGGCCGCGGTGGTGAGCAGGATGGCGAGCAGCGCGCCGTTGCCCACCCAGCCCCGCTCGGAGGTGGTCAGTGCGGCGAAGTCGTCCGCCGAGTCGCCGGTGGGCTGTTCGGCCAGCAGGTCGTCTCCGCCCGGGTTTTCCCCGGAATCATCCGCCCCAAGGGCTTCCATCAGTGAGCGGCGGTGCGCCCAGACCTCACGCCTCGGGGTCTGCAGCCCCTTGATGACGGAACGCCGGATGCGGCGCGTCCGGGCAGCGTTACGCCGGCCCCGGGCCACGGCCGCGGGACGTGAGAGTGCACCGAATGTGGCCAGGAGCTGCGAGAAACCGTGCCCCGGATCCTTGACCGCGATACTCAGGACCAGCTTGAAGATGCTGCCCAGCAGGGCTCCGGCCGCGTGCAGCGGCACCTTCCAGGCGGGGGCGTGCTTGAGCCGCAGATGCACCTGGGCCTTGCGGGCCGCGGCCGCGTTGCCGAGGGCGTGCGGGCGGTGCGAGACGTGGAACATCCTGGCGCTGGGGACCACCACGACCCGGTGTCCGGACAGCCGGTTGCGCCAGCAGAAGTCGACGTCGTCACCGCTCCCCGGCAGGGCCGGGTCGAAGCCGCCAAGCTCCTCCCAGACGTCGCGGCGGACCAGCATGCCGGCGGAGTTGACCGCAAAGGTGTCGCTGCGTCCGTCGTATTGTCCCTGGTCGAGCTCGTCGGCCTCGATGAGGGTCAGCCGCTCGGCCCAGCGGCTGGTGGAGAGTCCGACGTCGATCAGCCGGCGCTCGGAGTGCCAGTCCAGCTGCTTGCAGCCCGCCACCGTGACCGACGGCGCGCGTTCGACGGCGCGGAGCAGCTCGGCGAGGGCCTCGGGCGCGGGGGCGGCGTCGTCATGGAGCAGCCAGATCCAGTCGACCGCGCGGCCGGCTGCACCCTTACCGGACCTGCCGGCGCCGTCCCACGGGGCGAGGGCACTGAGGCCTGCCTGCACGGCGGCGCCCATGCCACTGCGGGCCTGCTCGAAAACGGTGACGTTGGCGGTGCCGAAGGCCTGTTCGAGGAGTGTCGCCGAATGGTCACGGGAACCGGTGTCAACCCCGATGCAGGTGTCCGCGGGCCGGCTTTGAGCCGCCAGCGCCGTGAGGGTCCTGGGGAGAAAGTCACCGCCGTCGTGGGAAACCACGACGGCGGTGACTCGTACTTCCTGAAGAATTAGATCGCTCGCTTCCTAAGCCGGCGCCGCTCGCGCTCGGAGAGGCCACCCCAGATGCCGAAACGCTCGTCGTTGGACAGGGCGTATTCCAGGCACTGCGAGCGCACGTTGCACGCCCCGCAGACTTTCTTGGCGTCGCGGGTGGAGCCACCCTTCTCGGGGAAGAATGCCTCCGGGTCGGTCTGGGCGCACAGCGCGTCCGTCTGCCAGCCCAGCTCGCCTTCGTCGTCGAAGTCCTGCTGGGAGGGCAATCCGATCCATACCGGCTGCGTGGTGGTGCCCGCGTGGAGGGTCTGGAGTTCCATCGGCGGATCGTTAAGATCGTTGTCCTGGTCCGGACCTGACAGGAGTTCGTCGTGCGCCGCGAGGAAGGCGGTCGCCTGGTCCTGCAGTGTGTCTTTGGTGTGTTCGTTGTAGCGGTCCGCCGCGTCCGGATCGGCCGGATCGACATACCAGTCGCTCGGCACACCGCGTGAACGGTATTTGGCCGTGGCCTGCCCAGCAACGACGGCCTCTTCATGGATACGCTCTGCTAGCCCCATTGGCGTTCCTCTCTGATTTTGCAGCCTTTGCCTGACCCGTGGACACTCGGTTGAGTTTCGGTTTCCGCACATCGGCCTTCGATACCTAATTACACGTGTGTAAGTATCCTTCAGTCAAGCCGCGGCGGAGATAATAATCAACGTGAGGCCCAAAGCGGAGGCACGCCACGCCCGGGATTTTCGCGCAATACCCCGGAGATTGCGCGAAATAATCAGGGTGCTGAGCACTTTTGAAAAATTTAGCTGAATTTCCGGGGAACTTCCCGGCGCGTTGCAGGATACCTGCCGACCGGCACCAGGCTACCTATGGCGGAGATCACACCCGTGGCCGCCGTGGCAAGATGAATCCATGAGTATCCCGGCAATCGACCTGATGACAGCCCTGCGTTCCGGCCACTCCACCTCCCCCCGGCTTACCTGGTACGGACCGGAGTCCGAGCGGGTTGAGCTCTCCGGACGGGTGCTGGACAACTGGGTGGCGAAGACCAGCAACCTTTTGCAGGACGAGCTCGACGCCGAACCCGGGACGCGGTTGCGGCTGGATCTGCCGGCCCACTGGAAGTCCGTGATCCTCGCTCTCGCCGCCTGGCAGCTCGGCATGGAGGTCGTGTTCGACGATGCCGGGGCCGAGCTGCTGGCCACCGGCGAGCCGGGCCCCGGGGCGGCGCAAGGGGCTTTCGACGCCGTCCTGGCCGTGGCGCTGCCGGCGCTGGCAATGCGCTGGCAGGGCGAGCTGCCCACCGGCGTCGTGGACTACGCCGCCGAGGTGCGCTCCCACGGGGACGTCTTTATGCCGCACGTGGATCCGGAAGCGTCACGGCGTGCGGTCACGGCTGCCGCAGGGACGGAACACACCCACGGGGACCTGCTGGACGGCTTCGCGGCCGCGCACGACGAAGGGGTACGGCTGCTGGTGACCGCCGGGGACGGCCTGGAGCCCGCCCTGGCCCAGTGCCTGGGCGCCTGGAAGAGCGACGGTTCAGTGGTGCTGGTACACCCGGACGTCACGGTGACGGAGAAGCTGCTCGCGGACGAGCGCATCAACGGCAGCTGAGCCGGGGGTGCAGCTGAACCGGGTGGGAGCCTGCCGGCTCCCCCTAGGCCGGTGGCCCCGGACGTTCAGAGTTCTTGACGGCGGGATCCTTGACGGCGGGACTGCGCTTGACGGCGGAGCCGGGTTGCGTGTGCGGGTGCCGTTCGATGATTTCGTGGTCGTGCGAGAACTCCGGCTCTTCGTCGAGTTCCTTATTGAAGACCAGGAAGCGGTAGGCGAAGAAGCGCACCACCGTCGCGACCAGGATGCCAACGATCCCGGCGGCGAACAGCATGTTCTTGTCCGTGACGCCGAAGCCGTACTTGGCGAGGGCGGTGAATCCCGTGGAGATGCCGATGCCGATGCCGTTAATCAGGATGAACATCCCGAACTCGCGGAGCACGTTGTCCTGGCGGCGGTGGCGGAAGGTCCAGAAGCGGTTCGCAATCCAGGAGAAGACCGTCGCGATGCTGGCGCCGACAAAGCGGGCCTTGGCCTCGCTGTCGGTCATCGGACCGTGCATCAGGTAGTACGTGAGTCCGTTATCGATGATGAACGCAACGCCGCCCACCGCACCGAACTTGGCCACTTCGCGCCAGAAGAGCGAGGCGAGCCCGCGCAAGCGCTCGCTGAGTGTAGTAATCATGACCCTCCGTGGCCTTCTTGAACTGTCGGCCAGTGGGCCAACGGCCCATTTTAGCGCCGATTGCCGGGGGCGCGCCCCGGGCACCGGTCCGACGGCAGCAACTGCACAGCTCAGAAGCCGGCAGGACGCCGGTCAAAAGTCGGGGGCTGCCATCGCCAACGCTGCCGGAAAAGGGGCCCGTGGCCGCCCGGACCCCGCACCGGGACGTCCAAAAGCCGGGATATGGCGAGGTTTTCGGTAGGCTGGGACATGTGACTTTTCCTGTGATCGGTGTAGTTGGCGGCGGCCAGCTCGCCCGAATGATGGCCCCCGCGGCCACCGCCCTGGGCTTCGAGCTCCGCGTCCTTGCCGAAGGTGAGGACGTCTCAGCCGTCTCAGCCGTGGCCAATGCCCCGGTCGGTGACTACACCGACCTGGACCATCTCCTGGAGTTCTCCCGCGGCCTGGACGTGCTGACCTTCGACCACGAGCACGTCCCCACCGAACACCTCCGGTCCCTGCAGCGCGCCGGCGTGAACGTCCATCCCGGACCGGACGCGCTGGTCAACGCCCAGGACAAACTCGTGATGCGGGCGGCCATTGACAGGCTGGAGCTGCCCAATCCGCGCTGGGCCGCCGTCGACGACGTCGCCGGGCTGGTCGCCTTCGGCGAGGACATCGGCTGGCCGGTCGTCCTGAAAACCCCGCGCGGCGGCTACGACGGCAAGGGCGTGCGGATCGTGGACTCCGCGGCGGACGCCGCCGACACTGCGGACTGGTTCGAGGCGATGTCCCCGCTGCTCGCGGAGGCCAAGGTGGACTTCAGCCGCGAACTCTCAGCCCTGGTGGCACGGACACCGGACGGGGAGGCACGGGCCTGGCCCGTGGTGCACACGATCCAGGTCGACGGCGTCTGCGACGAAGTCATCGCCCCTGCGCTGGACATCCCGCTCGAGGTCGCTGCCGCGGCCGAGAACGCTGCCCTCCGGATCGCCAGTGAACTCGGCGTCACGGGGGTGATGGCCGTGGAGCTGTTCGAAACCCCCGGCGTCGGAGCAGGCTTCCTGATCAACGAACTCGCCATGCGGCCGCACAACACCGGCCACTGGACCCAGGACGGCTCGGTGACCAGCCAGTTTGAACAGCACCTCCGGGCCATCCTCAACCTGCCGCTTGGCGCCACGGACCTGCTGGGACCGGTCGTGGTGATGAAGAACTTCCTGGGCGGCGACAACCAGAATCTGTTCTCCGCCTTTCCCGCAGCCCTCGCCAGCGAACCCGCCGCGAAGGTCCACTGCTACGGCAAGGCCGTCCGGCCGGGCCGGAAGATCGGCCACGTCAACCTCGTCGGCGGCTCCGTGGCCGACGTCGACTCGGTGCGCGAACGCGCCACCACGGTCGCCAACATCATCCGGAACGGCAGGGCCCAGTCCCGCACCCCAGCGGGAGCACACGAGGAGAACGCATGAGCAGCAGCAACAGCAGCAGCACGGCCCGGCCCACGGACGCCCGGTTCCCGGCAACGGCGGACGCCGGGGCCGATGCCCCGATCGTCGGGCTCGTGATGGGCTCGGACTCCGACTGGCCCGTGATGGAGGCTGCTGCCGAAGCCCTCGCCGAATTCGGCATCCCCTTTGAGGCCGATGTCGTCTCGGCGCACCGTATGCCGCTGGAAATGATCCGTTACGGCCAGACGGCCCATGAGCGCGGGTTGCGTGTCCTCATTGCCGGCGCCGGCGGCGCCGCGCACCTGCCGGGCATGCTCGCCTCCGTCACGCCGCTGCCGGTCATCGGCGTCCCGGTGCCGCTCAAGACCCTCGACGGCATGGACTCCCTGCTCTCCATCGTCCAGATGCCCGCCGGGGTTCCGGTCGCGACCGTGTCCATCGGCGGGGCACGGAACGCCGGCCTGCTGGCAGTGCGCATGCTGGCCTCCGGGACGGATCCGCTGGCCGCCCAGCTCCGCGCCGAACTGGTAAACTTCGCCCAGGAGCTCAACGACGTCGCCACCCGAAAGGGCGCAAATCTGCGGCGCAAGGTGAGCGAAGTCTTCGCGGACGCAAACGTCGTCACCCGGGGCAGCCGTTAGGGATCGCCAGATGACCAACAGTTATGCCCCCTCCCGCCAGCCTTCGCCGCGGAACCGGACGTCTGCACCGTCCGCCACAGATCCCGTCCGGTATCCCTCGGGAGCAGGCGCGCCGGTCCTGACCAAGCGCGCCTTCCTGCTGGTCCTGATGACACTGCTGGTGCCCGGCAGTGCCCAGATTGTCGCCGGCAACCGGCGGCTCGGGCGGATGGCTCTGCGTGTCACCCTCACCGTCTGGGCGCTGGCCATCCTCGCGGCAGTGCTCCTCCTGGCATCCCGGTCAACGCTGATCAACCTGGTCACCAACCCGATCACCTCACTGCTGCTGGTCATCGGCCTGGTGGCGCTGGCGATCGGCTGGGCCGCCCTCTTCCTTAACACCCTGCGGCTGATCCGTCCCGTGCTGCTGGCGCCCGGGGTGCGCCCCGCCGTCGTGGTCGCCCTGGTGCTGGCCATGATCCTCAGCAGCGGTTCGCTCGGCTACGCCGCCTACCTGCTCAACGTCAGCCGCGATGCCATCGGCAACATCTTCTCCAACGGACCGACGATGGAGCCCTCGGAGGGCCGGTACAACTTCCTGATGATGGGCGGCGACGCCGGGGCGGACCGCACCGGCCGCCGGCCCGACAGCCTCTCAGTCATCAGCGTCGATGCCAAGACCGGCGCGACCGCCATCATCTCGGTGCCCCGCAACCTGCAGAACGCGCAGTTCAGCGAGGACTCCCCGATGCGCGCGCTTTACCCTGACGGCTACGACTGCGGCGACGAATGCCTCATCAACGCCATCAACACCGAGGTCACCAACGAACACCAGGACCTCTACCCCGGCGTTGCCGACCCGGGCGCGCAGGCCACGATGGAGGCCGTGTCCGGGACCTTGGGCATCAAGGTCCAGGCCTATGTGCTGGTCGACATGGAGGGCTTCGCCAAACTCATTGACGCCATGGGCGGCATCCGGATCAAGGCCGGCGGCTGGGTTCCGCTCAGCGGCGACATGGTGGATGAGGCCAACGGCATCCACGGCATGCCGCTCGGCTGGATCCGCGCCGGCGAGCAGACGCTCGATGGCTATCACGCGCTCTGGTACGGCCGCTCGCGCGAATTCGTCGACGACTACGCCCGCATCCAGCGCCAGCAGTGTGTCCAGCAGGCCATGCTGAAGCAACTGGATCCGGCCACCCTGCTGGCCAAGTTCGAGGACATCGCCAGCGCCGGCACCAAGGTGGTGGACTCCAACGTCTCCGCCGGCCAGCTCGGCAGCTTCGTGGACCTCGCGATGAAGGCCAAGGGCCAGGAAATGAGGCGGCTGACCATCGGGCCGCCCGACTTCGACGCGTCCTTCTCCACGGTCCCGGACTTCGACCAGATCCACCAAAAGGTCGATGCGCTGCTCGGACCCGCCCCTGAGGCGGGCCCCGCCGAAGATGGTATCCGCCAGCAGGAGCCGGCACCCGGACCGCTGTCGGCTGCCGGTGCGCTGCCCCTCGCCCAGCCCGGCACCCAGCCCGCGCCGTCGCCGTCGGACTTCACCCCGGTGACCCACACGCCGGACGGCGAGCTGATCACCGTGGAAATGCTCAACCAGTTCAAGCGCAACGGCGACGAACAGTCGATCCGCAATCTGGTGGCCACCAACGGCCAGTGCGCGCCGCTGTAGTTCCTTCCGACCAGTCTTTCCCAGCAGCCTTCCGTAACAGATAGGGACACCCGGCAGTGTACGAACTCGACAATGTCCTCCGGCCGTATGCCTGGGGTTCCACCACAGCCATCGCCGGGCTCCTCGGCAGGGCGGCGTCCGGCGGGCCGGAGGCGGAGCTGTGGATCGGCGCGCACCCGGACTCCCCCTCGGTGGCACTCAGTCAGGCCGGTGCCGGGTCGACGGGCGCCCACGCCGCGGTCGCTGACGACGGCGGACGACAGGCCCTGGATGCGCTGATCGCGGAGGATCCGGAGCACCATCTGGGCAGCGACAGCGTGGCCGAGTTCGGCCCCCGGCTTCCTTTCCTGCTCAAGGTCCTGGCCGCCGACAGCCCCCTCTCCCTCCAGGTGCACCCGACCCTCGAGCAGGCCCGGGAGGGGTTCGCCCGCGAGGAGGCTGCCGGAATCGACCGGGCGGCTGCGGAACGCAATTACAAGGACGAGAACCACAAGCCGGAGATGATCCTGGCGCTGACACCGTTCGAGGCGCTGTGCGGCTTCCGGCCGGCCGCAGACTCCCGCGCCGTCTTCCAGGTGCTGGTGGCCGATTTTGAGCTGGCCGGACTGGAACTTCCGCCGCTCGTTCCGCTGCTGCTGGAGGACCTGGCGCAGAACGATGAGCCCACGGCCCTCCGTTCGGCCTTTGAGCGGCTGATCTCCGGCGGCGAGGACGTCGCGGAGGCGACGGCCGCGATTGTGGCTGCCCTCATCTCCGGCGCCCCGACGGCCCCGTACCAGGCGGAGCTGTCCACCGTTGTGACGCTCAACGCGCAGTACCCCGGCGATCCGGGCGTGCTGATCTCACTGCTGCTCAACCGGATCTCGCTGGCGCCGGGCCAGGCCGTCTACCTGCCGGCCGGCAATGTCCACGCCTACCTGCACGGTCTCGGCGTCGAGGTCATGGCTTCCTCGGACAACGTGCTGCGCGGCGGGCTGACCCCGAAGTTCGTGGACGTGCCGCAGCTGCTGCGCACCGTCTCCTTTGAGGCCGTCGGCGTGCCGATGCTCAGCCCCGAGACGACGATGCTGGGACAGGAGGTTTTCCGGCCGCCGTTCCGGGAATTCCAGCTGCAGCGCGTCGAGCTCGAACCGGGCGCGGAGCCCGTCCCGCTGGCGCAGTCGGGAGCCGCGGTCATCATCGTGGTCTCCGGATCGGTGCTCCTGGACTCCCCCAAGGGCGAACTGCGGCTGGATCGCGGCGCAAGCGCCTTCCTGCCCGCGGCCGAGGCTCCGGTCAATGCACACGCCGCCGCCGGTGCCACCGGGACCGCCCTCGCCTTCGCCGTCACCACCGCCCTGAAAGCCTGAGACCGTGGACCACTTCCTGCAGGGCCCCGCGTGGGCTGACTTCCAACGCTCCCTGGGGCGGACCGTGCACGAGCGCTCGGGCCCCGGCTGGAGCTTCCTGGCCATCGAGGAAAGCAACCCGGCAGGGAAACTGCTCTACGCACCCTACGGCCCGGTGGCCGCTTCCCTGGCCGCGTTCGACGGCGCCCTGGCGGCGCTGACGGATCTGGCCCGCAGCTGCGGGGCCGTCTTTGTCCGCGTCGAACCGGTCGACGCCCGCTTCACGGCCGCCGACGCCGGCGCGGTCCTGCGTACACGCGGCCTCCGGCCCGCCCCGGCCAACCAGCAGCCGGAAATCAGCTGGATCGTGGACCTGGACCGGGAGTTCAAGGACGTCCTGGCGGACATGAAGCCGGTGAACCGCAACCTGTACCGGAACATCCACAAAAAGGGCGTGACGTTCCGCTCCAGCCAGGACCCGTCGGAGATCTCGGTCCTGCTGGGATTCCTGCACCTGACAGCGGCGCGCAACGGTTTCAAACCGCAGAGCGACGACTATCTCACCCAGGTCGCCCGCTCACTGATGCCGGCCGGTGCCGCGACACTCTTTATCGCCGAACTCGAGGGCGAGCCGATCGCCGCCGCCCTCGCATACGACTCCGGGGACACCCGCACCTATGCCCACGCCGCCCTGGATGACGCACACCGGAAGCTCAGCGCCGGGATCCCGCTGCTGGTCACCCTGATGGCCGACGCCAAGGACAAGGGCCTGCAGCACGTGGATCTCTGGGGCGTGGCACCCGCGGACCAGCCCGACCACAAATGGGCAGGGTTCACTTCCTTCAAAAAGTCCTTCGGCGGGCGCGAAGTCGCTTACCCCGGAACCTGGGACCTGCCCGTGCAGAAGCTGCGCTACAACGGGTACCAGCTGGCCAGGAAGGCTGCGCAGGCCGCCCGCCGCGGCGTCACAGCGGCCCGGAAACTGCCCGCCCGGCTGCGCGGCGCCCTCCGCCGCTAGCCCTTCCCACCGGACATGCACCTCCTCAGCCCCGGCCGGTGGACATAGACCCCCTATGTCCATTCCTGGGCGTGAGCACTGGGCATGTCCCGCAGTGGCAGCGCAGTCCTAATCCCGGCCGCTGGACATGCTCCTCCTCAGCCCCGGCGGGTGGACATGGAGCCACTATGTCCAGTCCTGGGCGTGAGCGCTGGGCATGTCCCCCCGGGAGGGAGCCCTAGTCTCCGGCGGAGGCGGCTTTCTTCTGCGCTTCGTACGCGCTGGCGACCATGTCCTCGACGGAGTGCCGCATCTTCCAGTCCAGGTCGCGTGCGGCCAGGGAGCCGTCGGCCACGATCCGGTCCGGGTCGCCCGCCCGGCGGGGCCCGATCTCCGGCTCGAAGTCGATTCCGGTGACCGTGGCCATCGCCGTCATGATCTGGCGGACGGAGAGCCCATCGCCGGAACCAAGGTTATAGACGCGTTCCAGCGGTGTGCCGGCGGCGAGGGCCTGGGCTGCCGCGACGTGGGAGGTCGCCAGGTCGGCCACGTGCACGTAGTCGCGCACGCAGGTGCCGTCGGCAGTGTTGTAGTCGATGCCGTTGATGCGCGGGGTCTTCCCTGCGGTCAGGGCGCGGAGCACGATCGGGAAGAGGTTGTGCGGGCTCGTGTCGTAGAGCTCGGGTGAGCCGGAGCCAACTACGTTGAAGTAGCGCAGCGAGGTGTGTTTCAGTCCCCGCGCCCTGCCCTGGTCCCGGATCAGCCATTCGCCGATCAGTTTGCTCTCGCCGTAGGGGGATTCCGGCTGAGTCGGGGTGTCTTCGGTGACGATGTCCCCGGTGGGGGTGCCGTAAGTGGCGGCGGAGGACGAGAAGACGAGTTTGTCGACCTCGGCGAGTTCCATGGCCTTCAGCAGTTCTGCCGTGCCGGTGACGTTCTGCTCGTAGGTGAGCAGCGGCTCCTGGACGGAAACGCCGGCGTATTTGAAGCCGGCGAGGTGGATCACCCCGGTCACGCCGTGGTCCAGCATGGTGCGGGCCACAAGTTCCGAGTCGAGGATGGTGCCGTGCACAAACGGAACATCGTCCGGGACGAACTCTCGGTGCCCGCTGGAGAGCGAATCAACCACCACCGCCTGCATCCCGGCCCCGCGCAGAGCGGAAACCACGTGAGAACCGATATATCCTGCGCCACCTGTTACAAGCCATGTCATGGTTCCACCCTACCCAACGCCTGCCTGCCCAGCGGCTTGGAAACGACGGATCCCGGGGCGCGAAACGCGCCCCGGGATCCGGGTGTCCTTTAGCGGGAAGCTGCTAACCCTTCCGGGCGTAGCCTTCCCACTTGCTGGCCTGGTGCTCGCCATCCACAAAGCGGATGGTCCCGGACTTGGAACGCATCACGATGGACTGCGTGAGGACCTTGTCCTTGGAGTAGCGCACACCCTTGAGCAGGTCGCCGTCGGTAATGCCTGTGGCGGCGAAGTAGCAGTTGTCGCTGGAGACGAGGTCGTTGGTCGACAGCACCCGGTCCAGGTCGTGGCCGGCGTCGATGGCCTTCTGCTTCTCGTCGTCGCTGGTGGGCCAGAGGCGGCCCTGGATGACGCCGCCGAGGGACTTGATGGCGCAGGCGGTGACGATGCCTTCCGGCGTTCCGCCGATGCCCATCAGGGCGTCGACGCCGGTGCCCGAGCGGGCCGCGGCGATGGCGCCGGCGACGTCACCGTCCATGATGAACTTGGTCCGTGCACCGGCTTCGCGGATCTCTTCAACGAGCGGGCGGTGCCGGTCGCGGTCCAGGATCATCACGTTGAGCTGGTTGACTTTGACGCCCTTGGCCTTGGCGATCAGGTGGAGGTTCTGCTTCACCGGCAGGCGCAAGTCGACCATGTCGGCGGCTTCCGGACCGGTCACAAGCTTCTCCATGTAGAAGACCGCGGAGGGGTCGAACATGGAGCCGCGCTCGGCAACGGCGAGGACGGCCAGGGCGTTGTTGATGCCCAGGGCGGTCAGCCGGGTTCCGTCGATCGGGTCGACGGCGACGTCGCACTCGGGGCCGGTGCCGTCACCTACGTGCTCTCCGTTGAAGAGCATCGGGGCTTCGTCTTTTTCGCCTTCGCCGATCACAACAACACCGTTGAAGTGGACGGTTTGGAGGAACGAACGCATGGCGTCAACGGCGGCGCCGTCGGCCTTGTTCTTGTCCCCGAACCCAACCCAGTGGCCGCCGGCGATGGCGGCGGCTTCGGTGACGCGGACCAGTTCCAGAGCAAGGTTGCGGTCCGGCTCGTCGATGCCGACGGCGAGGGACGGCGAAAGCGTGGAGTACTTCTGGGTCATTGGCGGTGGTGTCACGGGAACCTCTTCTTCGAGTGGCGATCATTGAAGCCGTGCGGACAGGATCGATCCGTCGCGGTGATTCTTAGTTTGTGATCTCGTCTGGTACTGATCATAGTCGCGGTGGAAAGCTGCGTCTTGGATTGACCGTTCCGTGAACTGCCCGCCCCCGGCCCGCCCGGCACTACCGAATGTGAGATCGGCCCGGAATGGGCGACTATAGAGGGGTGAGTGAATTGCAGGAAACGCCCCCCGCTGCCCCCGCTTCGCCTGCCGGCACCGCCGGCCGGGAAGCAGCCGGCGCGGCCGGCCAGCCGCCCGTCAAGCCCGTCCTGAGCGCCGGAGCGGCGAAACGCGCGAACGCATCGGTGATTGGCATGATCATCGCGCTGGTCCTGAGCATCGCCGCTTTCCTGCCGATCGTCCTGATGAACCCGTCACCCAAGACTGACGGCTACCGGCCGAACATCAATGTCAGCGCCGTGGCGCAGAACGCAGCCGATGTGGCGGGATTCACACCGGCTGCCCCTGATACCGGCGACACATTCCGCGCAAATTACGCCCGGTGGGAATCCGGGACGGGCAGCGGCGTCCCGACCTGGGAGGTCGGCTACCTCACCCCCAGGGAGTCCTTCATCGGCCTGGTGCAGTCCCGGCAGTCCAATCCCACCTGGCTGCTGCAGCAGGTGAAGAGTGCGCCCGTGACCGGCACCCGCAGCGCCGGGGGCCGCGACTGGGAGCTCCGCGACACCGGCAAGGGCGAGAAGAGCATGGTGCTCGCCGACGCCGCCGGTACCACGGTGATCCTGACCGGATCCGCCCAGCTGGACGAATTCACGGCATTGGCCGCAGCGGTGGTCATGGACCTCGAGAGCAAGTCCGGCACAGCGTCACCCGGAAGCACCGCGGACGCAACAGTTTCACCCTCCCCCGCCCCGTCACCGTAAAGTAGGGCCGTGGCCACTTATCTCACCCCTGCCCTTGCCTGGCGTCGCCTCCGCGAAGGCAACGAACGCTTCGTTTCCGGCGAATCGTCGCATCCCAACCAGGACGCGTCCCGCCGATCCTCCCTCGTGGAGAACCAGCACCCTTTCGCGGTGATCTTCGGCTGCTCGGATTCCCGGCTGGCCGCTGAGATCATCTTCGATCTGGGCCTCGGGGACGCCTTCGTCGTCCGCACGGCCGGTCAGGTGATCGACGACGCCGTCCTCGGCTCGCTCGAATACAGCGTCAGCGTTCTCGCTGTCCCGCTGATCGTGGTCCTCGGGCACGACAGCTGCGGCGCGGTCACGGCCACCAAGAACGCCGTGGAAACCGGACAGATGCCCGTGGGCTTTATGCGGAGCCTCGTCGAGCGCATTACGCCGTCGGTGTTGACCTCGCTGCGTAACAACCAGAGCGACGTCAACGACATGGTGGTGGAGAACGTCAAGCAGACGTCGCAGCGGCTCGTGGACAGCTCGCGGGTGATTTCTGAGGCAGTCGAGGGCGGCCGGGCAGCGGTGATCGGCCTCGCCTACAGCCTGGCCGACGGCAGGGCGGACGTCGTTTCCGGGATCGGTGAGCTCTAGGTTCCTGCCGCTGCCGGGTAGCAAGCACTTCACGGTTTTCGATGGGACGCCTCCGCCCAATAAGCTAGCCCCATGACTTCCACAGAAGAGTTGAACACCGAAGAGTTCCGCATTGAACACGACACGATGGGCGAAGTCCGGGTCCCCGTGAACGCTCTGTACCGTGCCCAGACGCAGCGTGCCGTCGAGAACTTCCCGATCTCCGGCAAGACCCTGGAACGCGCCCACATCGAAGCCCTCGCCCGGGTCAAGAAGGCCGCAGCGCAGGCCAACGCAGAACTGGGAGTGCTCGACGGCGAGCTCGCCCAGGCGATTGCGGACGCTGCCGATGAGGTCGCCACCGGGAAGTACGACGGCGACTTCCCGATCGACGTTTTCCAGACCGGCTCGGGTACCTCGTCCAACATGAACACCAACGAGGTCCTTGCCGAACTGGCAACCCGCGCGCTCAAGGCCGCCGGCAGCGACAAGGTGGTCCACCCCAATGACCACGTCAACGCTTCGCAGTCCTCCAACGATGTTTTCCCCACCTCGGTCCACGTGGCCGCCACGTCCGCGCTGATCAACGACCTGATCCCGGCACTGGGCTACCTCGCGGAGTCCCTGGAGCGCAAGGCCGTCGAGTTCAAGGACGTCGTAAAGTCCGGCCGCACCCACCTCATGGATGCCACCCCGGTGACGCTCGGCCAGGAGTTCGGCGGCTACGCCGCGCAGGTCCGCTACGGCGTCGAGCGCATCAACGCTTCCCTCCCCCGCGTCGCTGAAGTTCCGCTCGGCGGCACCGCCGTCGGCACCGGCATCAACACCCCCGCCGGTTTCCCGGAGCGCGTCATCGAACTGCTCGCCGCCGACACCGGGCTGCCGCTGACCGAGGCCCGCGACCACTTCGAGGCCCAGGCCAACCGTGACGGCCTGATCGAGGCCTCGAGCCAGCTCCGCAATATCGCGATCTCCTTCATGAAGATCAACAACGACCTGCGCTGGATGGGCTCCGGCCCCAACACCGGCCTCGGCGAAATCGCGATCCCGGACCTGCAGCCGGGGTCCTCGATCATGCCCGGCAAGGTCAACCCGGTGATCTGTGAGGCGTCCATCATGGTCTGCGCCCAGGTCATCGGCAACGACACCGCCATCGCCTGGTCCGGCACCAACGGCGCATTCGAGCTCAACGTCGGCATCCCCGTGATGGCCGCCAACCTGCTCGAATCCGTGCGCCTGCTGGCCAACACCAGCCGCGTCATGGCCGACAAGATGATCGACGGCATCACCGCGAACGTCGAGCGCGCCCGCTACCTGGCCGAGGCGTCCCCCTCGATCGTCACGCCGCTGAACAAGTTCATCGGCTACGAGAACGCCGCAAAGATCGCCAAGAAGGCCGTGGCCGAGGGCCTCACCATCCGCGAAACCGTGGTGGCGATGGGCTTCCTGGAACGCGGCGAACTGACCGAGGAGCAGCTGGACACGGCCCTGGACGTTATGTCCATGACCCGTCCGCCGCACAAGGCCTAGCACCCGGCTCCAGCCGCCGCGGCCCCTGGGCGCGGCAGTGTCCGACGGCGGCCGGCGCCTTTCCAGCGAAAGGTGCCGGCCGCCGTTCTGTTTGCTGCCGGGAGATTACGGCGGTGTCACCGCTCCCCCGGCGGCCCGTCGCTCCTCGGCGGTGTAGGCCGCCGCAGCAGCGGCATCCGCCATGCTGGCACCGGCCAGGCGGGCCTCCCGCAGCCTGCGCGTCTTGGCCGACTGCCCGGAAAAGGCCGCATCCACCTTGCCGGCCGCGTAGGTCAGCGCGTCGTCGGCCCGGATTCCCAGCCCCTCCGCCGTCAGCACGGCGTCCTGGTTGGCGCCCAGGTAGGTGAACTGCCAGCCCCACTGGCTCTGCTGCCGCTCCACGAGGGCTTTCACCATGGGGCCCGTCGCTTCCCTCGAAGCGTTCTCGTGGCCGTCGGTCAGTACCGCCACCAGCACCGTTCCGGGGCGCTGCTCTTCGGGGAGGGCGGCCAGGTCCGCCCCGGCCTCCCCGATCAGCCGGATCATGGCGTCGTGCAGGGCGGTGGAGCCGCGGGGCTGCAGGTCCAGCGGCGGTACTTCACGGATGTCCACGGCGGCGTAGACCCGTTCGTAGACGTCGTCGAACTGCGCCAGCGACAGCCGGCAGCGGCCAGGCACCGACTGCTGCTCCCGGACGAACGCGGCGAATCCTCCCACGGTGTCGTCGGCAATGGCACTCATGGATCCGGAGCGGTCCAGAAGGACGTACACGTGCGTCAACGCTGAATCTGTCATGCTTCCCCATTTCCGGTCCGGACGCTCCCGGACCAACCTTCCCAGCCGGTGGCTGGACAGGAGCAGGCTATGGCGGGGCACCGACAATAAGAGCGAACCCTACGCCGGCCCAAGATTTTGCCCCACCGCAGCTGCGTCTCCGCGGACCCGTCAGGCCGGCAGGAGGACCATGGCCGCGGCCGTGCCGGCCAGCATGAACGGCCCGAAGGGGATACTGGATTTCAGGGTGCCGCGCCGCGAAACCAGCAGGGCCAGGCTCCACAATCCGCCAAAAAGGAAGGCCGCGAAGGTCCCGGCCAGCACGTGCGGCCAGCCGAGGAACCCCAGGTACATGCCGAGCACCCCTGCCAGCTTGACGTCGCCAAAACCCATTCCCGGCGGATAAACCGCCCGCAGCAGGAAGTAGAAGAGCCACAGCGCTGCTCCCCCGGCCACCACACGGAGTCCAGGCACCCCGAAGAGCCCGGCCCCGCCGTCGGGCACGGCTGCCGAGGCCGGGGCACCCGACACTGCGTGGACCGCTACGGCACCGAGCAACAGCACCCCGGCGACGGCGTAGGCCGGAAAAACAATCCGGTCCGGCAGCAGATGGTGCCGGACGTCGATGACCGTGAGCCGGACCGCCACGACTGCCAGGTAAGCGCACGCCAGAAGCACCAGCCAGTAGGCCAGCGGGGTCACTCCGCCCAGTCCGTCCAGTCGTTGGATCACCCTCGGATGCTACTGGAAATTCCGGCAGCCAGGGCCGGGCCCGCGCGTAAACTGTGGATATGGCCGCATGGGACACCTCGCATGTGCGCGGGCCGGGCACGCCCGGGGACCCCGCGCAACAGCGGGCCGCGTTCCGGCACCTGTGCCGTTCCTCGCCGTGGAAGTGGCAGTCCCTGCGCTTTGAATACCTGGACCGGCCCCTCGCCGTCGACCCCGGGGCCGCTGAACCGGCGCCGCCACCGGATCTGGTCCGCGCGTGGCTGCGCCGCCCGGGCGCCCTGCGGCTGGAGACAGCGGACGGGCTGGTCCTGCACAGCACCACCGGCATCAATGATTCCCGCGACGTGTTCTACGTCCGCTCCACCAGGAAGACCTGGCTGCTGCCGCCCCACCTCGTCACCCCGGTCTACGACGACCGCGGCCTGGTCCGGCGCCGCCCCGAAGCAGCCTACGGCGAACCCGGTTTCGGCAACGGCCGCTTCGCCGCCGCGCTGGACCCGGTGGAACTGGCAGGCAACGCCCCCGTGCCGCTGGAGTTCCCCAACTCCAATGCCGTGGAGCTGGGTACCGTCACCGAAGTGCTGCACGAGGGCCGCCCGGCCCTGGAGGCCACCGTCACCCCGAACGCCGGCTACCGTCCCAGCCACCCCGACGCGCCGCTGTGCCGTCCGGGCCGCACGCTGGTGAGGGTCGACGCCGGCACGGGCGTTTGCGTCGCCAGCCGGTGGCTGGAGGGTGGCCGGGAAAGGCCCGGGGAGGAGGGGGACGGGCCGGAGGCTTACGGGCACTGGCTCCGGATCCTGGGCGTGGACGAGTACATGCTGGATGACCTGTTCCTCGCCGATTCCATGAACCTCACGGACGTGCGCCGGCACATCAGCTGGGAACTCCCGGCCGGCTGACGGCGCGTGTGACTGGCTGGGCGTTGCCCGCGCCGCTAGGCTTCCCGGATGACTGAGCTCGCCCGCTACTGGCCGCCTTTCGGCCTCACCCTGACCACGCCCCGCCTTGTGCTGCGGCCCATCCGCGACGAGGAGATCCCGGCGGCGGCAGAGGCGGCCCTGAGCGGCATCCACGAACCCGGCCGCAGCCCCTTCAGCAGGCCGTGGGCGGAGGCCCCGGCCGAGGAGCTTGGTCCGAACATGGCGCAGTGGTACTGGCGCTGCCGAGGGACCATGTCGCCGCAGGAGTGGACCCTCCTGCTGGGCATCTGGAACGAGGGCGAGTTCATCGGGTGCCAGGACATCGAGGCCAGGGACTTCGCCACGCTCAAGACGGTCAGCACGGGCTCCTGGCTCCGGCGAAGCGTCCAAGGCCGGGGACTTGGCAAGGAGATGCGCGCCGCCGTCGCCCTTTACGCCTTCGACTGGCTCGGCGCGGAGGTCGCGGAATCCGAGGCGGCCGCCTGGAACCGGCAGTCCCTCGGTGTCTCGCGCTCCCTCGGCTACGAACTCAACGGCGTCACCAGCGCCAACTGGGGCGGCCAACGCCAGGAGGCCCAAAAAGTCCGCCTCACCCCCGAGGCTTTCAACCGCCCCCACTGGCAGCTGAAAGTGGCAGGCCACGACGCCACGGCGAAATACCTGGGGATCGGGACCTAGAACCTCCGGCACCGGTTTTTCCCAAGCGCCGACGGTTTGAATGGCCGCATGGCCGCCACCGAGCTTGAAGGCAATCCTGCACTGCGTGTTCGCCGCCGTCGGCTGATGCTGCTGCCCATCGCTTTGCTGGGCGTCATCGGGCTGGCCCTGGCGTACCTGTTCCTGACGGCGCGACCGGAACCGAGCGTTCCGCTGGGCGCGTCGGCCTCCGTTCCGGGCGGCATGGCCAGTATCGGCGAGATCATGCCGGTCGAAAACGATGGCTGGGAGCCGGATGACAACGACGACGCCCTGGACGGCGCCCCGTCACCAGGCAGCCACCGGGTCCGGCTCGTGGTCCGGATCACGGCGCTGGAACCCGGCGGTGTGCGGCTGGAGAGCCGCGACTTCAGCGTCTCCGGTCTCGGCAGCGAACACTTTCCGCCAGTCTGGGAATCGCCGTCGATCGCGGACCTTGAACAAGGCGAATCAATCGGGGCGACGCTGATCTTCGAGGTTCCGGACAAGGCGGTCGCCCTGGTCCTCGAGGGCCCGGGCAACTCCCGGTTGTCCCTGGGGCTGTCGCACCACACCGGATAGCCCCCTCCCACGGGCCCCGCCCCGACGCGGTCCCCGGGGGCTGCCCGCCCGGGAACCGCTCCGTAGGTTTTTCCAAGCTCCGTGGCTCACCCTGACGGAAAAGGCACCGATGGTGGAAGGAAGCTGGTCAACATGTCACTTACGCGGAGGCAAGCGCTGATCCTCGGCGGCATCGGAGTGGTTGGGGCGGGCATCGTGACAGTCCCGATCTCCGGCGTCAGCGCGAAATCCGCCAGCAAGCTCAGCGACGGTGACATGCCGCGGCCCTACCGGACACCCCTCACCATCCCCCCGCCATTGGCGTACCAGACAACCGTAGGCGCCGACGGCGTGAGGACGCGCCACTACACCATGACGCAACGGCTGAGCAGCGCCAAGATCCTGTCCCGGCTGACCACGCCGATCCTGGGCTACAACGGCATCTTCCCCGGCCCCACCATCCGGATCGACAAAGGAACCCGGGCCATCGTGCGTGTCCGCAACCAGTTGCCGGCCAAGCACCCGACGCTCGGCTATGCCCTCCCCACCTCGACCCATCTGCACGGCTCCGCGTCCCTGCCGCAATATGACGGCTACGCCAACGACCTCACGCTGCCCGGCTTCTACAAGGACTACCACTTTCCGAATTTCCAACCGGCGCGATCGCTGTGGTACCACGATCACGCAGTGCACTTCACGGCGCAGAACGTGTATTCCGGGATGGCCGGCCAGTACCTGATCAGCGATCCCGTCGAGAAAGGGCTGCTCCCCCAGGGCAGTTTCGACGTCCCCCTCACCATCACCGACGCCATGTTTGCCGCCAACGGCTCGCTGGGCTATGACGACCGTGAGCACTCGGGCCTGTGGGGCGACGTCATCCTGGTCAACGGGAAGCCTTGGCCGGTCATGCAGGTGCAGAAGCGGGTTTACCGTTTCCGGATCCTGAACGCTTCTGTGTCCCGGTCGTACAACTTCAATCTCAGCACCGGGGACCCGGTCACCGTCGTGGCCACGGATGCGGGCCTGATGCCGGTGGCCAAAACGGTCGGATCCTGGCGGCACGGCAGCGCCGAGCGCTACGAGATCCTGATCGATTTCCGCAAGTACGCCACCGGCGCCCGGGTTGAACTGCGCAATTCGTCAAACGACAACAACCGCGACTTTGACAACACCGGAAAGATCATGGCGTTCGACGTCATCGGCGCCGCCGTCAACACGGCGGACCCCACCTGGAATTCCATCCCCGCCACGCTGGTGTCCAGCCATCCCATGGACCTCACGGCAGCCAATTCCACCAAGACCCGCAGGTTCAGGATCAAACACGACGATGAGACCAATATCTGGACCATCGACGACCTGACCTGGGAGGAGGTCATCGCGAGCGGTTTCAAGCGGGTGATGGCCGATCCCGCCCTCGACGCCGTGGAAATCTGGGAGTTCGAAAACAGCTCCGACGGCTGGTTCCATCCCATGCACATGCACCTCGTGGACTTCCAGGTCCTCAGCCGGAACGGCAAGCCCCCGTTCCCGTACGAGTTGGGCCCCAAGGACGTGGTCTATGTCGGCGAGCGGGAAACGGTCCGGGTGCTCGTACACTTCGGGCCGCACCGAGGTCGCTACATGCTCCATTGCCACAACCTGACCCACGAGGATCATGCCATGATGCTGCAGTTCCGGGTGGGGCTGGGAGCAGATGAGGCAGACCCGAACGATCCGATGAAGGCGGCCCCGGCCGTCTGGGATCCCGTCCAGGGCTGAGCCCGGTGCAGTGGCGGACGGCGGCCGGCGCCGCCCTCTGCCTGGGCGGCCTGCTGGCGCTCCGGCTCTGGGTGGTGGAGCCGATCACGGTCAGCTCGGACAGCATGGAGCCGACCGTAGCGGCCGCCAGCGTCGTCTGGCTGGACAAGGCGGGCCCCCGGCTCGCCGGCGTCCAGCCCGGCCAGCTGGTCGTGTTCTCCGGACCGGACGACGACGAAATGCCCAACGAGGCCGTGCTGCTCAAACGTGTTGTGGCCACCCAGGGACAGACTGTCGCCATCCGGGACGGCGTCCTCTTTATAGACGGAACCGAAGCCCAGGAGCCCTACGTCAACCGGCGCACCATCGACGGCGTCTATTTCGGCACCGTGACCGTCCCGCCCGGCCACCTCTTCGTCCTTGGCGACAACCGCGAGGACTCCATAGACTCCCGGGACTTCGGCCCCATCCCCGTCACAGCAATCCAGGGCACAGTCCTCGGAAAGTGACACACCGCTGACGGACCCACACGCCGCGACGCCGCCCTTCGCGAAGGAGCGCATCGCGGGCGCAGCGGGTCCCGAAGGCCGCCCGGCGCCACGATGCCGAAGCAGCCCGCAAGCGTGGCAGCGGTGTCCCGCGAAGGAGCGCATCGCCGACCAAAAGCGAAGCGGAGGTCGCCCAGCGACCGCAGCGAAGCGACGGGAGGTGTCTAAGCGACGGCGGGACGCCGCCGCCGCGCGAAGGTGACCCTCCCGCCGCCGCCGCCCCGCCGCGAGTGACCGGACCCCTAAATTTCCGCCCCCTCGAGCAGATCCGTCACCAGGGCCGCGATCGGCGAGCGCTCCGAGCGGGTGAGGGTGACGTGGCCGAAGAGCGGATGGCCCTTGAGGGTCTCGACGACGGCGGCAACGCCGTCGTGCCGGCCGACCCGGAGGTTGTCACGCTGGGCGACGTCGTGGGTCAGGACAATCTTGGAGTTCTGCCCGATCCGGCTCATCACGGTCAGCAGCACGTTCTTCTCGAGCGACTGGGCCTCATCCACGATCACGAACGCGTCATGCAGCGAACGCCCCCGGATGTGTGTCAGCGGCATCACCTCGAGCATGCCGCGGTCCATCACTTCCTCCACGACCTCCTGGCTGACCAGCGCCCCGAGCGTGTCGAAGACGGCCTGCGCCCACGGGTTCATTTTCTCCGCCTCCGAACCGGGCAGGTAGCCGAGCTCCTGCCCGCCCACCGCGTACAGCGGCCGAAAAACGATCACCTTGCGGTGCTCCCGCCGCTCCAGGACGGCTTCCAGGCCGGCGCACAGGGCCAGCGCGGACTTGCCCGTGCCGGCACGCCCGCCGAGGGACACAATCCCCACGGACGGGTCCATCAGCAGGTCGATCGCCAGCCGCTGTTCGGCCGACCGCCCGTGCAGCCCGAACACGTCCCGGTCACCCTTCACGAGCCGGACCTGCTTGTCGGCTCCCACGCGGCCCAGCGCAGAGCCCCGCTGGGAGAGGATCACCAGGCCGGTGTTCGTCGGCATCTCGGCCGCCTCCGGGATGAAGACCGGCTCGTGCCCGTAGAGGGTTGAGACCTCCTCCTCGCTCGCGTCGATTTCTGCGACGCCGGTCCAGCCCGAGTCCTTGACGAGTTCGTTGCGGTACTCGTCGGCCTGCAGCCCCATGGCCGAGGCCTTGACGCGCATCGGGAGGTCCTTGGACACCACCGTGACGTCGCGGCCCTCGTTGGCGAGGTTCTTGGCGACGGCCAGGATCCGGCTGTCGTTGTCCCCGCCGCGGAAGCCGGCGGGCAACACCTCGGCGGAGATGTGGTTCAGCTCCACCATGAGCGTGCCGCCGGCGTGGCCGAGCGGGATGGGGCGGTCGAGCCCGTTGTGCTCCACCCGCAGGTCATCGAGCAGCCTGAGCGCCTTGCGGGCGAAATAGCCTAGTTCGGGATCGTGCCGCTTGCCTTCGAGTTCGGTGATGACGACGATCGGCAGGATCACTTCGTGCTCCGCGAAGCGCAACAGCGCCCGCGGGTCCGACAGCAGCACCGACGTGTCGATCACGAAGCTCCGGGCCGGTTCCTTGCTTGCTGTCCCTTCCCCGGAAACAGCAAAACCGGCTGCAGCGTCAATCTTTGCTGCACCGGTCTTTGAGGTGGCTCGCTTGGCGCGAGAGGTAGCTTTCTGTCCCTGGTCGGTCACGACGTCGGGCAGTTGTTCAGAAATAGCCACATCGACTCCAGCCCCGGGGCGCATGCCCGGAATTGTTATTGGTGAGGCGGCTCGGCCAAGAGGCCGGACGCGGCCTCCCATACACCCGGTGCGAACTTCCGCTCCATGTACTGGCCTCCCCGATCAGCCGGCGGTTTACCTGCTGATGGGATTAACGTACGTCCGGGGTGCGACGTTTCAGCGCCAATTTTCCGGCGATTCTTGTTGCCATCGTGTGAACACCGGATAACTCTTCAGGAGCCGAAGCGGCGCTGCCTTCCGGCGTAGTCGCGGAGGGCCCGGAGGAAGTCCACTTTACGGAAGGCAGGCCACAGGGCTTCGCAGAAATAGAACTCGCTGTACGCGCTTTGCCACATCAGGAAACCGGAGAGCCGCTGCTCCCCGGAGGTGCGGATCACGAGGTCCGGATCGGGCTGCCCGCGGGTGTAGAGAAAACGGGAGATGTCATCGACGCTGAGGTCGTCGGCCAGTTTCCCGATGTCGGTGCCGCGGGCAACGGCGTCGTGCAGCAGTTCGCGGACGGCGTCGACGATTTCGCGGCGTCCGCCGTAGCCGACGGCGACGTTGACGTGGAGTTTCTCGCGCGCCGGGGTGCGGGCCGTGAGCCGGTTGAGCCGCGCGGCGAGGTAGTCGGGGAGCAGTTCCGGGGCGCCCATGGCGTGTACCGAGATTTCAGCGTCCTCGTCCAGCCTGTCCAGCGTGTTGGCGATGATCCCCATGAGCAGGTCGAGCTCTTCGCCCGAGCGGTTCATGTTGTCGGTGGAGAGCATGTAGAGGGTGACCACTTTGACGCCGAGTTCCTGGCACCAGCCGAGGAACTCGTGAATCTTGTCAGCCCCGGCCTGGTGCCCCTGGCTGGTCGGTGCGTTGAACTGCCGGGCCCAGCGGCGGTTGCCGTCCACCATGACGCCGATATGCCTGGGGATGCGTTCGGGGTCCAGGGACCGCTGGAGTTTGCGCTCGTAGAAGCCATAGAGGAACCCGGGCATTTCCATCCGGAGATTCACCTGGCTTCCTTGTACGACTGCAGTGCACATCCTAGGCTACCCGCCGGAGCGCGGGCCGGGGCGCAGGGACGTTACGATTTTGACCCACGCATCCTATTACTCGCGGGTAACTTACTGGACCGTAGGTTATTATTGCGGCATGGAAAGCAACACCCCCGAGCCCCGGCCGGAGCAGCCTGCGGACCGTAGAACCGGTCCGATGGACGACGCCGCGATCCGGCTGGCCGAACTCCTGATGATCAAGCCGAAGTGGCGCGGTTGGATCCACACCGTAACGGCTCCCCTGGCGCTGGCCGCCGGCCTGGTGCTGGTGGTCCTGGCCCCGACACCGGACCTGAAGATCGCCAGCGCCATTTACGCCTTCACCGGGGTCCTGCTCTTCGGCATCAGCGCCATCTACCACCGGGGCAACTGGTCTCCCGGCGTCAAGATCGTGCTGAAGCGGCTGGACCATACCAACATCATGCTGGTGATCGCCGGAAGCTACACCCCGCTGGCCTGGGCCCTCCTGGACCGGCCCAAAGCTGAACTGCTGTTGTGGGTGATCTGGTCCGGGGCCATCCTCGGCGTGCTGTTCCGGCTGCTGTGGACCGACGCCCCGCGGTGGCTGTACGTGCCGATCTACATCGCGCTGGGTTGCGGCGCGTTGTTCTATCTGCCGGATTTCTTTGCCGCCAATGTCGCCGCCGCCGTCCTGATCTGCGTTGGGGGCGCCCTCTACATCACCGGCGCCGTCTTCTACGCGCTGAAGAAGCCGAACATCAGCTACTCACACTTCGGCTTCCATGAGCTGTTCCATGCCCTCACGGTCTTTGCCTTCGCCGCGCACTACATCGCGATTGCCATCGCCGTCCTGAGCTGATATCCGCCGGGGAAAAGCCCAGCGATGCCGGGGGACCACGGCTTCTCCCCCGGCCCGGACCGGCTGCCTGCCGGCGCCGATTTTCCCCACCTTTGTGACAGCGTCGCCGCGACTCACCGGCTCTTCTGCCCGACACACCGGGCGCCGACTTCGAAGGTGGGGAATTTCCGGCGTCGGGGCCCGCCTCTCAGGGCCGGCCGGCCGCGATGAGGGCGGGCAGCTGCCGCATGTCGTGGAACACAGTGGTGCCCGGGCCGGCCAGCCGCTCCGCCGGGGTCACGCCACCGGCGTACGCGAAGACGTGCATCCCGGCCGACCGGGCGGCCTGAACGCCGTGGGCGCTGTCCTCGACCACCGCGCAGTGTTCGGGTGCGGTACCGAGCGTCCCGGCGGCGTGCAGGAACAGGTCCGGCGCCGGTTTCCCGTGGGCGACTTCCGTGGCGCTGAAGATCCGGCCTTCGAAGCGCTGCAGCAGGCCGGTCTGCCCCAGCGTCCGCTGCATCTTGGCGTGGCTCCCGCTGGAGGCCACGCAGTGCGGGAGCCGGATCCCGTCCAGCGCCTCCACCACGCCGTCAACCGCCACCAGCCCGCGTTCGAACGCCGACCGGTACCAGGGATCATATTTCCGGTCCCAGCCCTCGCCCAGTTCGATGCCCAGCTGGTCCTCGATCGCGGCAATGAAGTGCGCCTCGGTCCTGCCCACGAAGCGCTCGACAATTTCCTCGAGCTCCAGTTCCCACCCAAGGTCGGCGAGCACCAGCTGGTCCACCCGGACGGCGATGACCTCGGAATCAACCAGGACGCCGTCGCAGTCGAAAACCACGAGCTCGAAACCGTGAAGAGTCATTCCGCCATGGTAGCCAGGCGCTGCCTCAGCTCGCCGGGGGAACGCACCGGAAGCCCGCAGACCATGCCGCGGCACAGATAGACCAGCGGCGCCCCGTCGGTGTCCGCCCCGCGCCCGCGCAGCAATGGCACGGCGGCGTCGTCGTCCTGCGCCGAGTCCTCCCCTTCAGCTTTTTCCCCTGCAGCTTGTTCCCTTGCAGGGGCTTCCTGCAGGGCGATCACCAGCCCGGGGCTCGGCGAGAGCAGCAGCTCGCGGTGCAGCGCCGCCCGCTCCGGCGTGTCCGGCCCGACGACGGCGGCCTCCACCGGGCCGGCCAGCGCCGCCTGCGCCGTGGCGAGCAGCCAGCCGGCCGCCCGCGGCGCCCGGGTGGCCAGCGGCGGCAGCAGCGACAGGATGTTGCCGGCGAGGGCGCGGTGTTCCTGGGAGCCGGACAGTGCCGCGCAGGACAGCAGCGCACCGGCGAAGGCGGCCGCTCCGCTCGGCGTGGCACTGTCGAACAGCTCCACTGACGCGCGTCCGCACTGGGCATTGGAGACCTGGTCCGATTCCCCCGTGGTGTCCTTGAGCGTGCCGTCCGTGGTGAACCGCACGCAGGCTGCGGCCAGGATGCCCTCCGCCAGCCGGTACCAGTGTGTCCGGCCGGTGACGGCGTACAGCGCGACCAGGCCCTCGACGCAGAAAGCGTAGTCCTCCAGGAGCCCGCCGATCCCCCGCGCGGCGCCGTCGTGGGACACCCGCATGAGGGTTCCGGGTTCACCCGCGGCACCCGGCCGCCAGTGCACCCGCTCCAGGTACGCTGCGATGCGCCCGGCTGCGGCCACCAGCCGGGGCTGCTCCAATACCGCGCCGGCGTCGGCCAGGGCGGCGATGGCCAGCCCGTTCCAGCCGGCCACAACTTTGTCGTCCCGGGCCGGCTGGTGCCGGCGGGAACGCTCGGTGAGCAGCACCGGCCGCACCCGCTGCCAGAGTTCCGCCTCGCCGGCGCCGAGCGCCCGGCCGGGGTGCAGCGGGGATCCGTCCGCGGAGACGGTGCCACGCGGGTGGACGTTCATGAGGCGCGCGACGGCGGCGCCGTCCCCGGGGCCCAAAACAGCCTCCAGCGCTGCCGGCGTCCACAGGTAGCTGCCGCCCTCGGCGTGGACACCGTCCACCACGGTATCGGCGTCGAGGGACGAGGCCAGCGCCTCGGGAAGCGGCTCGTGCACGGCCCCGGGAGGCTGCGCGTCACAGGCATCGTCCATGCCGAGTCCCAGCGATGCCAGCAGCCAGCCGGCCGTGCGTCCGGCGACTTCGGCTGCCTCCGCGGCGGGGTACCCGGCCGTGCCGCCGAGCCGGACCCAGTGGACATAGACGCGCAGCAGCTGGGCGTTGTCGTAGAGCATTTTTTCGAAGTGCGGTACGGACCAGTCGCGGGTCACGGAGTAGCGGGCGAAGCCGCCGTCGAGCTGGTCAAACAGGGCCGAACGGGACATCGCGGCGAGGGTGCGGCCCGCCAGGCCGCGGGCCTGCGCCGCGGTGCCGGAGCCGGCAGGTGAGGGGGCGGCGGCGTGGCGGATCAGGAACTCCAGGACCGCCGGGGGCGGGAATTTCGGCGCGGTGCCGAAGCCGCCGCCGGAAGGGTCTTCGGCGGCCGCCAGCGCCTGCACGGCGTCAGCGGGCAGGGCCGGATCGAGTGGCTCCGGCACACCGCCCAGCCGCACGGCGGCGCTGGGCTGCGAGGCTGCGAGGCCGCTGGCCAGGCCCGCGGCGTTCTGTTCCACGGCGTCGCGGCGCTCCCGCCAGGCGTCCGCCACGGCCTCCAGCACCTGGCGGAAGGAGGGCCTGCCGGGCAGCGGCCGGGGCGGATAGTAGGTGCCGGCATGGAAGGCCCGGCCATCGGGCAACAGGAAAACGGACATGGGCCAGCCGCCTTCACCGCTGATCGCCTGGGTCGCGGCCATATAGACGGCGTCGACGTCGGGGCGCTCCTCACGATCCACCTTGACGGCCACGAAGTTGGCGTTCAGGTAGGCCGCGGTGTCCGGGTCCTCAAACGACTCCCGGGCCATGACGTGGCACCAGTGGCAGGCCGCGTAGCCGATGGAGAGGAAGACCGGCACGTCGCGGGCGGCCGCGAAGGCGAAGGCCTCGTCGCCGAACGGCCGCCAATGCACGGGGTTTCCGGCGTGCTGCCGGAGATAGGCAGAGGGTTCCGCGCCCAGGGCGTTGGCGGCCTGGGGGAAGGGCGGGGGGATGCCGCCGTCAGCGGCTTCCGGGTCCTGCATCACCGTTGGCTTCCGGGCGGCTGCCGGGCTGGCCGGCGGGATTCTGGACCCCGGGGTTCCCGGCACCCGCCCCGGTGGTCCGGGGATCACCCTCGGTGCCGGCGGCCTCGGCGGCGGCCGCGCGCTCCTCCTCCACCTGGGCGCGGTAGCGGACGCGGCGGATGCGCCGGACCATGTCCACAATCAGCAGCGCCGTCAGCACCACGATGAACGCGGTCAGGAGGAATCCCAGCAGGCCGGGAGTCACCTGGTCCTGGGACAGCCCCGGGCGCAGCGACGGCGTGGGGGTGGGTGCCGGCGCGGTTGCCAGGGTGATGAGCAAGGAATGCACGGTGAGGAACCTTCTATGGGGCTGAATGGCGGCCCGACGGGGCTGGCCACGGGGCTGCGCTGGATCTGTTTCCACAACGTCTTCTACGCGTCATAGAAATGGCCTGTTGGGTCTATCTTAGCCCGGCGAAGAAGTCCTTTTCAGGCAGTTCGGCCGGAATCCTGGATTGGATCAGCGAGTAGTCCTCCCATGGCCAGACGCGGCGCTGCATCGCCGGCGAGACGGCGAAGAAGAAGCCTTCCGGGTCCACCTGCGTGCGGTGCGCCCTTAGTGCGTCATCGCGTGCTTCGAAGAAGTCCCCGCACTCGATCTGGGTGGTGGTGGGGTGGGTCGGCGCGGGCGGGGTGTGGCCCTCGGCGTCGGCTTCCAGCCAGGCAGCGAGCCGTTCGGCGTAAGGCGAGCGGAGGCCCGATTCCTCCAGCGCGAAATGCAGGGCACGGAACCGTTCGGGGCTGAACGCGCGGTCGTAGTAGAGCTTGCTCGGCGCCCAGGCATCGCCGGTTCCGGGGTAGCGGGCCGGGTCTCCGGCGGCTTCGAAGGCCTCGACGGCGACGCGGTGCGCCATGATGTGGTCCGGATGCGGGTACCCGCCGTTCTCGTCGTAGCTCAGGATGACCTGCGGCTTGAACGCACGGACCAGCCGGACCAGCGGCGCGGCCGCCCGCTCCAGCGGCAGCGTGGCGAAGGAACCGGCCGGCAGTGGCGGCAGCGGATCGCCCTCGGGCAGCCCCGAGTCGACGAAGCCCAGCCAGCGCTGGCGGACGCCCAGGACCTTGGCGGCGTGCTCCATCTCGAGCCGGCGGGCACCGGCCATGTCCCGCTTGGGGTGCGGCTCGCCCTCCACGGCGGGGTTCTGGATGTCACCGCGGGAACCGTCGGTGCAGGTGGCAACCAGGACGTCGATGCCGGCCGCGGCGTACATCGCCATCGTGGCGGCGCCCTTGCTGGATTCATCGTCGGGATGAGCATGGACAGCCAACAGCCGAAGCGGCGCTGACGGGCTGGTGGACGCTGTCATCGTGGGACGGCTCCTCTTTCATCTACAGGTACAGAACTTTTGGCAGGCGCAGCGGGCCGGATCGGCGGCGCGGCAAATTCCCGTCGTGATCCACACTAAACTGGACTGGTGACTTCCAAGGATCAGCCTGCCGCGCCCGCGCCGGCATCTCCCAGCCTAGCCAATCGCTACGGCGGTCAAAAGCGGACGCTCAGCGGCAAAGCCAAACGCACCATCCTCATCCTTGCCCTCGTGGCCGGGATGGCCTTTATGGCCTGGATCTCGACTTCGAATGCGACGGAAAGCGTCACTTTCAAGGACATCGGCTACAGCACGCCGGACGCCACCCTGGCGGAGATCGATTTCCAGGTGACCAAGGAGCCCGCCACGGCCGCGAAGTGTTCCGTCAAGGCGCTTGATTCCAAATTCGCCGTCGTCGGCTGGAAAGTCGTGGATATCGGGCCCAACGCCGCCGACGCCGGCTCCGACGGCGGACGCACCACTGCCCACCGGGCAACGGTGCGCACCGAGTCCGGGGCAGTATCCGTCGTCGTCGACAGCTGCTGGATCCCCGACGCCGGTAAGTAGGGTCGCGGCGCCATGGTGTGATCCACACCATGGCCATCTTTGGTTTATCCACAGGATTGACTACAATGGATCAATACCTTTCCCCCGCTGAGCTGGTTACTGAGTCCCAAAAGTGGCCACCGTGGCGGGGTCTTTGCTTGTTTGACCACAAAGGAGAAGTCCGTGTCTACCACCAACAGCGCAACTGCAGCTTGGCTTACCCAGGAAGCTTTTGACCGCCTGAAGGCAGAGCTGGACCACCTCTCCGGCCCCGGCCGGGCGGAAATCGTCCAGAAGATCGAGGCGGCGCGCCAGGAAGGCGACCTCAAGGAGAACGGCGGCTACCACGCGGCCAAGGAGGAGCAGGGCAAGATCGAGGCCCGTATTCGCCAGCTGACCGCGCTGCTCCGGGACGCCCACGTGGGCGAGTCCCCCGCCGACGACGGAATTGTCGAGCCCGGCATGATCGTCGTGGCCAAAATCGCCGGCGATGAAGAAACCTTCCTGCTCGGCTCCCGGGAAATTGCCGGCGACTCGGACCTGGACGTCTTCAGTGAGAAGTCACCGCTGGGTGCTGCCATCGTCGGCCACAAGGAAGGCGACAAGCTCAGCTACACCGCCCCGAACGGCAAGGAGATTGCGGTGGAGATCATGTCCGCCAAGCCGTACGCCGGCTGACACCTGACGTAACGCAACCCACGACGCCGGCCCTCCCCAAAGCGGGAGGGCCGGCGTCGTTTTCAGTAGTGAATGCCGGCGTTGGTTGCCGCTACTGCCTGGTGCGCAGCGTTCCGGGCCGCTGTGCGCTCAACAGCAGGGCTGCGAGCACTCCGCCGATGGCCCCACCGAGGTGCGCCTGCCAGGACACGTAGCCCGCCACCGTGGGCAGGATTCCGAACAGGATGCCCCCGTAGCTCAGGAACAGGACCACCGAGAGCAGGATCTGCCACCAGTTGCGGTTGAAGAAGCCGCGCACCAGCAGGAACGCGAAGAGGCCGAAGACAAGGCCGGACGCCCCGACGGTGATGTTGAAGCCGCCGATCAGCCACACCACCACCCCGGAGACAAGCCAGCTCAGGGCCAGGGTGGTGAAGAACACCCGGCGCCCGGACAGCAGCACAAGGAAGCCGAAGATGATCAGCGGAAGTGTGTTGGAGAACAGGTGCGCCAGGTTGGCGTGCAGCAGCGGGAACGTCAGGATGTCCAGGATCCCGTCGGGGCTGCGCGGGCGGAGGCCGAACGTGCCGTTGAGCGACCGCAGCATGAGGGCGTTGATGACCTCGATGACATACAGCGCCAGCACAAACAATCCCACCACCAGCAGGCCTTTGCGGGCGCGTGACGCCGCGGCGTCGCCGGCGCGCGGGCTGCCGTTCCGGGTGGAGTCCAGCATCGCGGCCCCCTAGTGCACCACGATTGGCTGGAAGCCTTCGGCCCGGAGCGCCGCGAGGACCTTCTCGCAGTGCTCGTGGCCCTTGGTTTCCAGGTTCACGGTGATGGACACATCGCCCATGCTGATCGAGCCGCCCACCCGGGTGTGGTCCAGGCCCGTCACGTTGGCGTCGTTCTCGGCGATGATCCGGGCGATCGTGGCGAGCGAACCGGGACGGTCGTCCAGCATCATCCGCACGGTCATGTACCGGCCGGCGGCGGAGAGGCCGCGCTGGATGACCTTGAGCATCAGCATCGGGTCAATGTTGCCGCCGGAGAGCACGACGGCGACGGTGCCCGGGTTCTCGATCTTGCCTTCCATCAGCGCCGCGACGCCCACCGCGCCGGCGGGCTCGACGACCATCTTGGCGCGCTCCAGCAGGAAGATGAGCGCCCGGGCCAGGGCGTCCTCGCTGACGGTGACGACGTCGTCGACGAGCTCCCGGATGATGCTGAAGGGCAGCTGCCCGGGCCGTCCCACGGCGATGCCGTCGGCCATGGTGGAGACGCGTTTGAGCGGCACGAGGGCGTCTGCGGCGAGCGAGGGCGGGTAGGCGGCCGCGTTTTCGGCCTGCACGCCGATGATCCGGATCTCCCGGCCCAGTTCCTTGGCCCTGGCCTTGACGGCCACGGCGACGCCGGCGAGGAGTCCGCCGCCGCCAACGCCCATCAGGATGGTGTCGACGTTGGGGATCTGTTCCAGGATTTCCAGTCCGACGGTGCCCTGGCCGGCGACGACGTCAACGTCGTCGAAGGGGTGGACAAAGACGGCTCCGGTCTCGTCGGCGTAGCGCTTGGCCTCAGCGAGGGCCTCGTCCACGTTGTGTCCGTGCAGGACCACTTCGGCCCCGTGGCTGCGCGTGGCGGCGAGTTTGGGCAGGGCGACGCCCAACGGCATGTAGATCCGGGCTTTGATGCCCAGGCTCTTGGCCGCAACGGCCACGCCCTGGGCGTGGTTGCCGGCCGAGGCCGCCACGACGCCGCGCTTCTTCTCCTCGGGGGAAAGCTTGGCCATCCGGACATAGGCACCACGGACCTTGAAGGAACCGGCCCGCTGTAGGTTTTCGCACTTGAGGAAGACCTCGCCACCGACCATGCTGCCCAGGGCACGGGAGGATTCAACCGGCGTCCGCGTAATAATCCCGTCGAGCAGCTTCTGCGCCTCCAGGACATTGTCCAGCGTGACGGGCAGGCTCTCAAGGGTGTTCACGAACTAGTCTCCTTCTTAGGATCAGTCTTCGGCTCAGTGTGGATCAGGTTGTGAAGCCGGCACCGGCGCCCCGTCCGGCCTCACTGCCAGGGGAACCGCTGCCGGGTGCGGCATCGTCGCCACGTCCGGTAGTTGCGCCCGGCAGGTGGGCGTCCCCTCCGGAGACGGCGCCCGGCGCAGGGGCAATCAAGTCCGCGCCCGCGGCCGATAGCGCACTTTCATGTTCCCACGTTCTGCCGGCAATGTAGCGAATCGACGAGTTTGCTACGGCCAGGATGGGCACGGAGAACAAGGCTCCGGGAATTCCGGCGAGGTAGGAACCGGCGGCGACGGCCAGGATGACGGCGACCGGGTGCAACTTGACGGCCTTGCCCATGATCAGCGGCTGGAGGATGTGGCTTTCCAGCTGCTGGACCAGCAGCACAACGCCCAGCATGATCAGGGCGTTCACCCACCCATTGGCGACGAGGGCCAGCAGCACCGCGACAGCGCCGGTCACCAGGGCGCCGACGATCGGGATGAAGGAGCCGAGGAACACCAGTACCCCCAGCGGAAGCGCCAAGGGCACGCCGAGGATCGCTGCCCCCACCCCGATGCCGACCGCGTCCACGAAGGCGACGAACATCTGCACCCGGGCGTAGCTCACCATGGAGGACCAGCCCACCCGGCCGGCTCCGTCCGCCGCGACGCGGGCCTTACGGGGCAGCAGCCGCACCAGGAAGGACCAGATGCGGTCTCCTTCCAGCAGGAAGAAGATGAGGATGAACAGCGCCAGGATCATGCCGGCGGCGAAGTGCCCGGCGGTGCTGCCGAAGGAAAGTGCACCGCTGAGAATGCTGCTGCTGTTGTTCTGCAGCGCTTCGGTGGCCTCTTTCAGGTACTGGTCGATCTGGGCCGCGGTGAGGTGCAGGGGGCCGTCCGCGAGCCAGGCCTGGATTTTCTGGATCCCGGCGAGCGCCTCGCTCCACAACTCAGCGAAGCCGGAGACCAGCTGCCGGCCCACGAGGGCCAAGGCCCCGCCAATCGTGCCGATGAAGCCCAGGACGGTCATGGCGACGGCGAGCCCGATGGGGACGTGGTTCCTCCTGAGCCAGTTCTTCACCGGTGACAGCAACCCGGCCAGCAGCGCGGCGACCATCACGGGTATCAGCAGGAAGCTGACCCTGCTGAGCAGCCACACGAGCGCGCCTGCCATCAGAATGATGAGTCCGAGGCGCCAGGACCAGGACGCGGCGATCCGCACGCCGTAGGGGATGTCCTGATCGAGTTCCCGGTCCGTGGCGGCCCGCAGCCGGGCGGCGGGGCGTGCTGCCGCGGTGTGGTCTCGCGGGGCGGCATCGTCAGCTGGCGTCATAGCCCCATGATTCACCAGCGCCGCCCGGATGTGAAACCACGCGCTTTCTCAGCGCCCCAGGGACGCGCTGATCCCCCACGTCATGGCGAACCGCTCCCCCGGATCCAGCCAGCGGAGGCCGTCGCCGCTGTTGAAGGCGTTGGCCGGACCGGTCATCGGCTCGATCGCCACCGCCTTGGTGCGGCCCGGAAACTCAGTGGTGACAAAAACGTGGACGTAGCCGCAGTTTTCGTCCTGCCAGAGGCTGACGCTCCGCCCGTCCGGCGCGCTCAGCGTGTGGCGGGCGATGCCGGCGTCGAACTCCAGGTCCGTGTAGGCCGAATCGAGGTCCAGGGCGGCCACGGACCGCCCGGCGCGGAGGTCGGAGTCGCCGGCCACCGGTTCCGCGCCGCGCGGGATCAGCCGCTCGTCCGTCAGGAGCCTGGTGCCGGCGTGGACGGTGACCGTCAGCTCCTCGCTGGGGACCTCCCCCAGCCGGAGGTAGGGGTGGGCGCCGAGGACGAACGGTGCCCGCTCCCGGGAGTCGTTGATCAGGAGCTGCCGGACCACAAGGCCCAGGTCCTCGGCGAGTTCGTAGCTCACGCGGTGGCGCAGCAGGAAGGGGTAGCCGTGCTGCGGGAACACCGCCGCTTCCAGGGTGACCGAGAATTCGGATTCGTCGACGAGTTCATAGGAGGCGTTGCGCAGCAGCCCGTGGCTGGCGTTGTTGCGGGATACCTCAGTGATGTCCAGCTGCTGCTTCTTGCCGTTCAGGTACCAGACGCCGTCCTCCACGCGGTTCGCCCACGGGGCCAGCGTGATGCCGGCGGCGCCCGGTGAAATCTCCGCGTTGCCGTAGCTTTCCGTCAGCTGCGTGCCGCCGCGGCTGTACAGCCTCAGCCCGGCGGCCAGTTCGGTGACGACGGCGAGCGCGTCGCCGCGCCTCAGCTCATACTGCCGGCCCGAGGCATAGCGCCGGGCCGAAGCGTCCGTGCCATCGCTGAGGCTGTCGCTGGCAGGGGAATCCGGGGAGGCGTGTGGCGGCAGGTTCATGGTCACCACCGTACCTAGCCGCGGGCCGCGGCGTATACCGTGGACCCATGACCCGCATTTCCAGGACGGCCGCCGCCGGCCACACGGCATGACGCTCCCCCTTGATGCCCGGCAACTGGCGGCCCGCTTCGCCTCTGTCTTCGGCGCAACGCCCGACGGCGTGTGGCAGGCACCCGGCCGCATCAATCTGATCGGCGAGCATACCGACTACAACGAGGGCTTCGTGCTGCCGTTTGCTATCGACAGGACAGCGAGGGTGGCGGTCCGCCGGCGTCCGGACTCCGGTATCCGGCTGCTGTCCACCTTCGGCAACCAGGGGCTGACGACGGCGGATGCCGGGTCGCTGGAGCGCGGCACGGCGAAGGGGTGGACCAAGTACCCGTTGGGTGTCGTGTGGGCACTCCAGCAGCTCGGACTCCCCGTGCGCGGCCTGGACCTCCTGCTGGACTCCGATGTCCCCCGCGGCGCCGGCCTGTCCTCGTCCCACGCGATCGAGTGCGCCGTGATCTCCGCGCTCAACGAGCTCACCGCGGCGGGCCTGGACACCCGGGACATGGTCCTGGCCACCCAGAGGGCCGAGAACGACTTTGTCGGCGCGCCCACCGGCATTATGGACCAGTCCGCGTCGCTGCGCGGCGCGGCCGGGCACGCCCTCTTCCTGGACTGCCGCGACCAGAGCTGCCGGCTGGTCCCCTTCGACGCCGAAGCCGCCGGGCTGGTGCTGCTCGTGGTGGACACGAAGGTGTCGCATTCCCATGCCGGCGGCGGCTACGCCTCCCGGCGTGCCTCCTGCGAGCTGGGGGCCGAGGTGCTCGGGGTGAAGGCCCTGCGCGACGTCGGGCTCGACGACCTGGAAGAAGCCAGCGGCCTGCTGGATCCGGAGACGTTCCGCCGGGTGCGGCATGTGGTCACCGAGAATGACCGGGTTCTGCAGGTGGTCGGGCTTCTCGGCAGCGCCGGGCCGGCGGCGATCGGACCGCTGCTGGATGCGTCCCATGCCTCCATGCGGGATGACTTCGAGATTTCCTGTCCGGAGCTGGATCTCGCCGTCGAGACCGCCCGCGCTGCCGGCGCGGTCGGTGCCCGGATGACCGGGGGCGGCTTCGGCGGCTCGGCGATCGCGCTCACCCCGGTGGCGGCCGAGCAGCAGGTGCGCGCCGCCGTCGAACGTGCCTTCGCAGGAGCCGGCTACGTGGCACCGGAGATCTTCAGTGTCCGGCCCTCGGCAGGGGCGATGCGCCTGTCATAGGCGGAGCGTAGGCTGGGCGCATGCCAGATGCCGTCATAGTTTCCACTGCCAGGAGCCCCATCGGCCGCGCCTTCAAAGGCTCACTGAAGGATGAACGGCCCGACGATCTCGCGGCCGCCATGGTGTCCGCCGCGCTGGCCCGGATTCCGTCCTTCGACGCGGCGGACACCGCCGGCCGCGGCCTGGACGACCTCTACCTGGGCTGCGCCGAACCCAGCGGCGAGGCCGGCTCCAATATGGCCAGGGTGGTCACCATCCTGGCCGGGCTGGACGACGTCCCGGGCGCCACCATCAACCGTTTCTGCGCCTCCAGCCTGCAGACCCTCCGGATGGCCTTCCACGCCATCAAGGCCGGCGAGGGACACGCGTTTGTCTCGGCCGGGGTGGAGGCCGTGTCCCGGTACCGCGACTGGGCCGGTGCCGGGGAGACGGATGCCAGTACCCACAACCCGCTTTTTGACCCAGCCCGGCAGCGCACCGCCGCCCGTGCCGCGTCCAATACGCCGTGGACGGACCCGCGGCTGGGCGGCCGGATGCCGGATATCTATATCGCCATGGGGCAGACCGCGGAAAACGTCGCGACCAGCTTCGGCATCAGCCGGGCAGAGCAGGACGCCTGGGCCGTGCTCAGCCAGAACCGCGCCGAAGCAGCCATCGCCTCCGGCTTCTATGCCCGCGAGATCACGCCCTACACCCGCAGGGACGGCACCGTGATCGACCGGGACGACTCCCCGCGGGCCGGCGTCACCCTCGAATCGGTCAGCGCCCTCCAGCCCGTCTTCCGCGCCGAGGGCACCGTCACCGCAGGCAATGCCTGCCCGCTGAACGACGGAGCGGCCGCCGTCGTCGTGATGAGCGAGGCACGGGCGCGCGAACTGGGACTGGAACCGCTGGCCCGGATTCTCTCCACGGGCGTCAGCGCCCTCTCCCCCGAGCTCATGGGGATGGGCCCGGTCGAGGCGAGCCGGCGGGCGTTGGCCCTTGCCGGGCTGGCGATGGAGGACATGGACCTCGTGGAGCTCAACGAAGCCTTCGCGGTCCAGGTCATCGCCAGCGCCCGGGAACTCGGCATCGACCATAACAAGCTCAACGTCCACGGCGGCGCCATCGCGCTGGGGCACCCCTTCGGGATGACCGGCGCACGGATGACCACGACCCTGCTCAACGGACTCCGGGAACGGGATGCGGCCCTGGGCCTGGCGACTCTGTGCGTCGGCGGCGGCCAGGGCATGGCGGTGGTGCTGGAGCGGCTCAGCTGAGGCCCCGCCCGTTGCTGCCGGGCCAGCCGCTGCCGGAGGTTACTGCCGGACCTCGGTGCGGGCACAAAAAAGGGGAGCCCCGGCGGGGCTCCCCTTTCCTGTTGGTCCGTTACCGGCCGAACGTCGGCGTTGTTACTCGTCGCCGCGCAGGATCGCGAGCAGTCGGATGATCTCCACGTAGAGCCAGACCAGGGTGACCGTGAGGCCGAAGGCGGCGGTCCAGGAGAAGCGCTGCGGGGCGCCGCTGCGGACGCCGGCTTCGATGCTGGTGAAGTCCATGATCAGGGCGAAGGCAGCGAGGCCGATCGCCAGCACGCCGATGAAGACGCCCAGCGGAATGCCGAAGATCTCGATCTCGGTGCGCAGGCCGAACGGGGAATCGACAGCGCCGGTCCACACCATGACCATGTTGATGAGTGCGAAGACGGCGTAGCCGATGGTTGCGATCATAAAGAAGCGCATGGCCTTCGGCGTCGCCCGGACCTTGCCGTTCTTGAAGAGCAAGAGGGTCACGGCGAACACGGAGAGCGTGCCGATGACGGCCTGCAGGCCGACGCCCGGGTAGATGCCATCGAGGATCCGCGTCAGGCCGCCGAGGAACAGGCCCTCGAGGGCCGCATAGGCCAGGATCAGCGCCGGCGAGGGCTGCTTCTTGAAGGTGTTGACGAGGGCGAGGACGAATCCGCCCAGCGCACCGACGATCATCAGCATGTAGGCCAGGCCCTCTGCCACCACGAGGGTGACAGCCGCACCGGCGACGACGGCGCCGAGGCAGGCCGCGGTCTTCATGATGACGTCGTCGTAGGTCATGCGGCCGGTGTCGGCGGGGCCGGCGGCGGGCCGGTTGTACATGTCCTGGAGCTGGTCCTGGGTCATGCCTTGCTGGGCAGGGTTCCAACCGGTCTGGGTCTGGCCGTACTGGGCCTGGCCGTACGCGTTCTGACCGTAGGGGCCCTGTCCGTAAGCCTGCGGGGCAGGCGGTGCCTGGGTTGCTCCACGGAAGTTCTTTCCGTTGAAGACTGGGTTTCCGCCAAGTGCCATTGCGGGTGTCCTCCAAATAAAGGGGGTGAATGATGATTCGGTAGTGAACTTTTAGTGCCTGGTTACAACACGCTACCAATTCCAACAGCCGAGGGGCACTGTTAGTTCCCGGCAGGCCCCTGCCGCAACGCAACCGTGACCTGTGCGCCGGGTTTTTCCGGCCTCGTTTCCCGACGGCGGATATCGACTGTTTAGGCATACTCAGGATCAACAAAAGTTTACTTAAGGACAGGTAAACCACGTTGCCGCCCCGGCTTCACGGTTGTTACGCGATCGCGACGTTAAGCCTGCTCGCGACGGCATTCATTGCCCCGAACGGGCTGTAACATGGGCCAAGCAGGGTGACGGATATCACAAGCCCTACCGCTCCACCGCATCGCACCTGGCACCACCCCGTCACCCTGACTGTTCGCAGCGGTTGCAATGGCGCAACCCACACCACCCCCATGTGGAGGTTTCATTTTGAGAAGCACACCGAGAGGCCTGTCGCAGAGACGGCGCGGCAGACTGCTGAGAGTTGTGGGGGCTGTTTTTGCCGCCGTAGCCGCACTACTGCTCATCGTCGCGCCAGCATCCCAGGCCACGAGCCCCTCGCCGACACCATCCCCGTCGGCAACCACGTTCCAGAACAGCATCAGCGGCTTCCTGCGCGGCGACGACCGCGCACCGATCGCTGACGTCACCATCACGGCCAAGGGCGACGACTTCACCGGCACGGCGAAATCAGGCGCCAACGGCTCCTGGACCATCGGGGTGCCCACCCAGGGGACCTACGAAATCGAGCTGGATGAATCCACGCTTCCGGAGGGCATCAAACTCGCCGACGGCCAGGAAAACCCCCGGCAGGTTACCTTCAGCCAGACCTCCAACCTCTCGGTGATCTTCGCCTTCGGCGAAGGCATCGTGATCCAGCAGCAGGATTTCGGCCAGAACCTGATCAACCGCCTCGTGGCGGGACTCAGCTTCGGTCTGCTGCTGGCCCTCGCCTCCGTGGGCCTCTCCCTGATCTTCGGCACCACCGGCCTGACCAACTTCGCCCACGGCGAGATGGTCACCCTCGGTGCCGTGCTGGTCTTCGCCTTCAACGCCATGAACCTTCCGTTCTGGCTGGCCATCCTGCTCGCCCTGCTCGGCGGCGGCCTATTCGGCTATGTCCAGGACGCCGGCCTATGGAAGCCGCTCCGGCGCCGCGGCACCGGCCTGGTGCCGATGATGATTGTCAGCATCGGCCTCGCCCTGGCCGTCCGCTACGTCATCCAGTTCTTCTTCGGTGGCGCCACCCAGCAGCTGCCCTACGCCCAGAGCGCGGAAATCCAGCTCGGCCCGATCTCCATTTCACCGAACAACCTCTGGTCCCTCGTAATCAGCGCGGTGGTCATTGCCATCCTCGGTATCGTCCTGCTCAAAACCCGGCTCGGCAAAGCCACCCGCGCAGTCGCCGATAACCCGGCGCTGGCAGCGGCCTCAGGCATCGACGTCGACTCCGTCATCCGGATTGTCTGGGTCACCGGCGGCATGCTCGCCTCCCTCGGCGGCATCCTGTGGGCGTACTACCGGCCCGGTGTCACCTTCGACATGGGTTCGCAGATCCTGCTGCTCATCTTCGCCGGCGTCACCCTTGGCGGCCTCGGCACGGTGTGGGGCGCCCTGATCGGATCCATCATCGTCGGCATCTTCGTGGAGCTGACCACTGTGTTCGGCCTCGCCGCCGACCTCAAATACGTGGGAGCACTGTTCATCATGATTATTGTCCTTCTGATCCGGCCCCAAGGTATCTTGGGCCGGCGCGAGCGCGTGGGTTAGGAGACAGCCATGGACTTCGGATTCATATTTTCCAGCGCTGCCGGTGAGCTGTTCAGCCCGACGACGGCTGCCTACGCCCTGGCCACCCTCGGCCTCGCGGTTCACTTCGGCTACGCCGGCCTGCTGAACTTCGGCCAGGCCGGCTTCATGGCGGTGGGGGCCTACGGCTTCGCCATCTCCACCCTGACGTTCGGTGTGCCGTTCTTCGTCGGTCTGCTGATCGCCGTGGTCTGCGCAGCCATTTTTGCTTTGCTGCTGGGTATCCCTACCCTCCGGCTGCGGGCCGACTATCTGGCTATCGTCACCATCGCGGCGGCGGAAATCGTGCGCTACATCGTCACCACCAACCAGCTGACCACGGTCACCGGTTCCGCCAACGGCCTGGCCGCATTCGAAGGCGGGTTCTATGCGATGAACCCGTTCCCCGAAGGCTCCTACATGGGCATGAACAACCGCGACTTCTTCATCCGCGTTGTCGGCTGGTCCGTGGTCGCGATCTGCTGCCTCCTGGTGTGGCTGCTGATGCGCAGCCCCTGGGGACGTGTCCTCAAGGGCATCCGCGAGGACGAAAACGCCGTCCGCTCGCTCGGCAAGAACGTGTACGCCTACAAGATGCAGGCCCTGATCATCGGTGGTGTTCTCGGCGCCCTCGCGGGGATGATCTTCACCCTCCCCCGCGGCGCGGTCCAGCCGGCGAACTACGGCACCGAACTGACGTTCTTCCTCTACACCTGCCTGCTGCTTGGCGGCCTGGGCACGGTGCTGGGGCCGGTCGTCGGCGCCATGATCTTCTGGGTCGTGCTGTCCCTCACACAAGGCATCCTCTACGGCCTCATCGAATCCGGCGCCGTCACCTGGCTGAACACGGTCCAGGCCGGCCAGCTGCGTTACATCCTGGTGGGTGTCGCACTGATGCTGCTGATGATCTTCAGGCCCCAGGGTGTCCTCGGCAATAAGAAGGAGCTGGCGTTCGCATGAGCACGCAGAGCGAAGAAACTGGCATTGACTACATGACGGACACGCGTCCGATTGCCGCCGGGGAGACTGCCCCCGGCTGCAAGAAGCGCGACCCGATCGTGGTCGCGGAAAATGTCACCCGCAGCTTCGGCGGCATCAACGCCGTCGACGTCGAGTACCTGGAGATCCCGCGGCACAAGATCACCGCGCTGATCGGCCCCAACGGCGCCGGCAAGACCACGCTGTTCAACCTGCTCACGGGATTCGATACGCCCAACTCGGGCAAGTGGCAGTTCGAAGGCAACAGCCTGGCCGGGGTGTCCTCGTACAAGGTTGCCCGGATGGGCATGGTCCGCACATTCCAGCTGACCAAGGTCATGGGCAAGCTCACCGTGATGGAGAACATGCGCCTCGGCGCCTCCGACCAGTCCGGCGAGCGGCTCTCCAAGGCCCTCTTCAAGGGCATCTGGGGTGGCCAGGAGAAGAAGATCACCGAGGAAGCGAACGTCCTGCTCGAGAAGTTCAAGCTGGATGCCAAGAAGGACGACTACGCGGCGTCCCTCTCCGGCGGCCAGCGGAAGCTGCTCGAAATGGCCCGCTCTCTGATGGTCCGGCCCAAGCTGGTCATGCTCGACGAGCCGATGGCCGGCGTCAACCCGGCCCTGACGCAGTCGCTGCTGGACCACATCAAGAACCTCAAGGCCGAGGGCATGACCGTATTGTTCGTCGAACACGACATGCACATGGTCCGGCACATCGCCGACTGGGTGGTGGTCATGGCCGAGGGCAAGATCGTGGCCGAGGGCCCGCCTGCCGAGGTCATGAAGAACCCTGCCGTGATTGACGCCTACCTGGGCGCCCACCACGACGTGGACCTCGGTGACTCGGAAGGCATCAAGGAACTGGCCGCCGAACTGGTCGCCGACGAGGAATCGATCGTTGGCACCGAAAACGCCGGGATCATCTCGCTCGACGTTGTCGCCTCGGAAACGGCTGAGTCGACGGGTCCGGAGAGCACCAGTCCGGCGCGCGGCCGGCGCAGCGCCGAGGAGCCGACCCGCGGCGAGCAGCCGCCAAGCACAGCTAAGGACACAGAATGAGCGCCACCAGCGCGGCTCCCGCCGCCAACCCCGTGCACGACGAGGATTCGGTCGTCAAGGTCACCGACCTGGTGGCCGGCTACATCCCCGGCGTCAACATCCTCAACGGCTGCAGCATCGAGGCCCGCAAGGGCGAGCTGATCGGCATCATCGGCCCCAACGGCGCCGGCAAGTCCACGCTGCTGAAGGCGATGTTCGGCCTGGTCAAGGTCCACTCGGGTTCCGTGGTGGTCCGCGGCCAGGACATCACCGGGCTCAAGGCAAACAAGCTGGTCAGCAAAGGCATCGGGTTTGTGCCGCAGAACAACAACGTGTTCGCGGCCCTGACCATCGAGGAGAACCTCCAGATGGGCATGTTCCAGCGCCCCAAGGACTTCGCCGAGCGCTTCGACTTCGTCACGGGCCTGTTCCCGGAACTCGGCAAGCGGCGTGCCCAGCGTGCCGGCTCGCTCTCCGGCGGCGAACGCCAGATGGTCGCGATGGGACGGGCCCTCATGATGGACCCGGCCGTGCTGCTGCTCGACGAGCCCTCCGCGGGCCTCTCCCCGGTCAAGCAGGACGAGACCTTCCTCCGGGTGCACGAGATCAACCGCGCCGGCGTCTCGGTCATCATGGTGGAGCAGAACGCCCGACGCTGCCTGCAGATCTGTGACCGCGGCTATGTGCTGGACCAGGGCAAGGATGCGTACACCGGCACCGGCCGGGAACTCATGAAGGACCCCAAGGTCATCCAGCTGTACCTGGGCACCCTCGCCGACACCGTCGAGTAGTTCCCCGGCAGCACCGCAAGAAGAGGGGCCGTCACCAGCCGGTGGCGGCCCTTTTGCGCGCCCGGTGTGCTTCCACCCGGGTTGCCTGTGCCCGGCGCCCCGCAGGACGACGACGGCGTCACGCAGCGCAGGGTTTTAGCCCGGCGGCAGGGACTCAGGGCCGTGCGTGACGGGCGGGCCCTGCCTCCCCCTCCCCCGCACGCAAGAAACCCCCGTCCGGAACGGACGGGGGTTTCTTGGTGGCTAGGGAAGGGCGAGCTTACAGCTTGCCGAACTCTTCCTTGGATGCCTTGTAGGTGTTGTCATCCTGGAACTCGTAGATGCCGACGTAGGCTTCCGTCGGGTCACCGGCTTCGGAGAACGTTACGGGGCCGGACTGGCCGTCGTAGTCGATGTCCTTGCCTTCACGGAGGAGGGTGACGCAGGACGGGAAGTCGCTGCACTTTTCGCCGCTCTCAGAGACTGCCTTGAGCTGCGTGGCGATGTCGACGCCCTTGGTGCTCTCAGCCGCTTCGGAGGCCAGTGCGATGAGGTTCACGGCGTCATAGGACTCGCCTGCGTAGCTGTAATCCTTCAGTGCGGGATCGATAGCCAGGAGCTTCTTCTTGAAGTCATCCTTGGCGAAGGTGCCCGGGATGGTGCCCTGGGCGCCCTTCAGGGTGCCTGCCTGGAAGTCCTTGCTGTAGTCGGACATGTTGCCGTCAACGAGGAAGAGCTGGGTGGGCTTGATGCCCTTGCCCGTCATCAGCGGGACGATGCTCTTGGCCTGGTCGAAGGTGATCAGGGCGATGGCGTCCGGCTTCGCGGCGATGACCTTGTCGACCTGGCTGCTGAACTGGGAATCGCCTTCGTTGAAGAGTTCCTCTGCAACGACCTTGCCGCCTGCCGCCTCGAACGCTGCCTTCACGTTCTTCGCGAGGCCGGTTCCGTAAGCGTCGTTCAGGACGATCATGCCAACGGTCTGGGCGCCACAGGTGGCCATGTAGTTGCCGAGGACCTTGCCTTGGAGCACGTCCGAGGGGGCGGTGCGCCAGTAGAGGCCCTTGTCGTCCCAGTCGGTGAAGTCCGGCGAGGTGTTGGCCGGGGAGAACTGGATGACGCCGGCGCCGGTGATCTGGTTGATCACGGTCTTGGAAACGCCGGAGGACGCGGCACCGATGATGGCACCAACGCCCTGGCCCAGCAGAGCCGTGGTGGACTGCGTGGCAATATCGGTCTTGGTGTCACCGGAGTCGCGGTGGATGACCTCTACAGGCTTGCCCAGCACGCCGCCGGCATCGTTGATTTCCTTGATGCCAAGGTTGACACCCGCAATTTCGGGCGGGCCGAGGAAGGCCAGCGACCCGGTGGTCGGCAGGAGCGAGCCGATCTTCAGGGCGGTGTCGGTGGTGCCGGTGGAAGCGGGGACCTCGCCGGCATTGGTCGCGGCAGAGGTACCGGCTCCAGCTCCAGCGCTGGGGGCCGGGCATGCGATGCCTGCGGCGTTGGCGGAAGCGGATCCGGTTCCGGTCGACGTTGGGGTGGACGCGCCACCACAAGCCGTAGCCAGAAGGGCGACGCCGATGCTAAGCGCGGTCAGCTTAGCGATGCGGGGCGCCACCTGGGGGAGTGAAGTCATTTACAATCTCCTCGATCTAAAGGTGCGAACGGCCTTTGATGCGAATGATCAGGTGTTCCTGATTTACTTCAAGCTAGTGCACTTCCGGCCCGATCCAAAGTGACTACGGTCACATCCTTATAACACTCGTTGCATAGAGGAAATCTGCCGGCCGGACCGGCGGGCGCCACGACGTGTGCCCCAGGTGGGACTCGAACCCACAACACGCGGATTTTAAGTCCGCTGCCTCTGCCAATTGGGCTACTGGGGCGCCCGGTCCATGGTATCCCCTCCGGGGCTCCGGCTAGGCGATGCCGAACGGCTTGGCGTAGCGGAATGTTCCGCTGACTCCGCCCGGCCAGACCGCCAGTGGGAGCAGCTGGAAGTGCCCGCCCCAGGCCGGGTCGGGGGGTTCCACGCCGAGGGAGGTCGACGCCACGAAGCCGAAGCGCGAGTAGTACTCCGGGTCGCCCAGCAGCGCGATGCCGCGCTCCCCCGCGGCGTTGGCCCGGAGAATCGTTTCCTTCATGAGCGCGCTGCCGATACCGTGGCGCTGCAGCCGCGGGACCACCCCGATCGGGCCCAGGCCCAGGAGCTCCAGCTCCCGCACCCGGCCGCGGGTGCTGATCGCATGGCCGACGATCCCGCCGTCGAGCTCCGCGACGATGCTGAACTCCGGGAGGTAGTCGTCGCAGTCGAACAGCGCCGCCAGGAGCTGCACCTCTTCCGGCTCGCCCTCGACGGGCAGCCCGGTGACCGGGGAGACGGCGAAGGCCGCGGCGGTGAGGGCAAGGATGGCGGGACGGTCCGCTGGCTGTTCGCTGCGCAGCACCAGCTCCGGGGCTGGCTTGTGCTCCCCGCTGGCGGCAACCAGTTCGTGCAGCACTTCGAGCGCCCGGTCAGCATCCGCGACCGGGACCAGGAGGTGGTCGTGGTGGAAGCCGGCCAGGACATTGCAACTGATTTTGGCCTCGCTCAGGGCGGCGCTGACCGCCGCCGTCAGGCCGATGGCCTCAAGCGAGGAGTGCACCTGCAGGGTGATCCAGGCGCCGACGAAGTCGTAGGACAGTCCGAGGCTGTCGGCTTCGGCCCGCGGCAGCACGACCGTCAGGCCTTCCGCTTCACGGACGGCGGCCGCGATCGCCCCGGCCAGGGGACGTCCGTGCGGCCAGAGGACGTAGACGAACTCGCCGTCCCGCAGTTCCGGGTGCATGGTGGCCAACAGGGTGTGGAGGTCCTTTTCAGCTGTCATGGAGCCAGTCTAGGGGCGGGCCCGGCCCTGCCCGGGCAGGCTGCCGGCGACGGCGTGCGGGGTTAACGACGACGGCGGCCGCTCCCCCGCAAGGGAACGGCCGCCGTCGAAGGCTACTGCAGGCTACTTGGAGTCGGCCGAAACAGCTTCCTTATTCGCGGTCTTGCCGGCCTCTGCCGCCGGCTTCTCAGCGGCGGGGGCTGCGGGTGCTGCGGCCGGCTTGGGAGCCGGCGCCGCAGCGGCGACGAAAGCGCCGCGCGGGTTGTCCAGGTCGATCAGCTGGGTGGTGTCGCGGCCCATGAAGAAGGCCAGGATCCAGCCGAAGATGACGCGGATCTTGCGTTCCACGGTCGGCATGGCCAGGCCGTGGTAGCCGCGGTGTGCCAGCCACGCCAGCGGGCCCTTGAGGCCGATGCGGCCCAGCAGGTTGATGTTGGCCACACCCTTCCACTCCCCGAAGCCGGCAACGGCGCCCAGGTTCTTGTGCTTGTAGTCCTTGAGCGGCTTGTCCCAGCGGGAAGCCCACAGGTTCTTGGCGAGGCGCTTGGCCTGGCGCAGCGCGTGCTGGGCGTTCGGGACGCAGGTGCCGTCCGGGAGGCCATTGCCCGTAAGGTCCGGCACCGCCGCAATGTCGCCGGCAGACCAGGCGTTGTCGATGATGCCTTCGTCGCCTGCGACGCGCAGGTCAGCGAGGACGCGGACGCGGCCGCGCGGCTCGAGCGGGAAATCGGTGGAGCGGACCATCGGGTTGGCCTGCACACCGGCAGTCCAGACCAGCGTGTCGGCCTCGAATTCCTGGGCCGCGGACTTGTCCGGGAGGTTGATGAGCTTCAGGGTGCCTTCGGCGCTGTCCAGCGAGGTGTTGAGCAGGACCTCGATGCCGCGGCCGCGCAGGTGCTCGACGACCCACTCAGCCTGGCTGGCGGTCACCTCGGGCATGATGCGTCCCATGGCCTCGACCAGGACGAAGCGGACTTCCTCCTGCTTGACGCGGGGGTTGTTCTTGACCGCGGCGCGGGCGAGATCTTCCATTTCGGTGATGCACTCGATACCGGCGAAACCGCCGCCGACCACAACGAAGGTCAGGGCGCGGGCGCGTTCGGCCGGATCGGTCATGAGCGAACCGGCTTCGATCCGGTCGAGGACCTTGTTGCGCAGGGCGACGGCTTCCTCGATGGTCTTGAGGCCGATGCCCTTGTCCGCGAGGCCCTTGATCGGGAAGGTGCGGGTGATGGCGCCTGCGGCGATGACGACGTCGAAGTAGGGGACCTCGAAGTTCTCGCCGCCGTCGGCCGGGGCAACCACAGCAGTGCGGTTGGCGTGGTCGACCGAGGTGACCCGGCCCTGGATGAGCTCGGTCTGCTTGAGGTGCTGGCGGTGCGAGACGACGGCGTGGCGTGCCTCGATGTTGCCACCGGCAACTTCGGGGAGGAAGGGCTGGTAAGTCATGTAAGGCAGGGGATCAACGACGGTGACGATGCCACCGGCATTCGCGATCTTCTTCTGCAGTTTGAGGGCTACGTACAGGCCGACGTACCCGCCGCCGACGACGAGTACCCTGGGACGGTCCTGGAGCTGAGGGGAGGATGCCATTCCCCAAGAATACCGTACTTTGTGAAAAACTTCACTAACTACGGTTTTCCGCTGGAATCCGCGGAATCGAGCACTCCAGTGTCCGGGTTTGCCGGGCTGTCAGGGTCCTCCGGCGAGGCCGGCTGTAGGGTACGCCGGAGCTGGAAGGCCGCGGCAGCCAGGATGCACAGGAACAGGCCGCCGAAACCCAGCACCACCAAGGCCGGCACCGCGGAGTCCAGCTCGGACGGGGGTTCCGCGACCGGGACGGTGGCCTCCGGAAGGGTGGGGGCCGCGCTGGAGGGGACCGCGGAGGGGGCGGCCGGCGAGGTGGCCAGGTTGCCCCGCCGGTGGACCCGGATCCAGTCGGAGATCGAGCCCAGCGGATTGATCCGGGTTTCCGGAACGTCGGCTTTCAGGGCGGCCTCGGCGTCGAGTATCCCGAACCCGTACAACGGGTCCTTCCCCGAGGCGCCGGCGTCCTTCGCGGTGCTGACGATTCGGTTGATAACCTGGCTGGCCGTCATGTCAGGCCATTTGGAGCGGATCAGGGCCGCAACGCCGGCCACGATGGGGGTGGCGCCCGAGGTGCCGGCCCATTCCGCGTAGCCGCCGCCGGGCAGGCCCCCGATCAGGTTCTCCGCGGGGGCCGCGACGCCGATGCTGATGCCCTGGGATGAGGAATCGATGCTGGCGGTTCCCTTGCGGTCCAGCCCGGCGACGGTCAGCACCCCGGGGATGGTGGCCGGGGCTCCGACCTGGACGTTGCCTCCCCCGCGGTTGCCCGCGGCGGCGACGATCACCACGTCCTTCTGTTCGGCGTACAGGAAGGCTGCGTCCCAGCTTTGTGGCCATTCCGGCGAGGTGCTGCCCAGCGAGATGTTGATAACGCGGGCGCCGTTGTCGACAGCCCAGCGGACGGCCTGGGGTATCTGGTCCTGGTCGCTCTTGCCGCCGGGGTTAGCGGATCCCAGCCAGGTGGAGACGGACAGCAGCTGGGCTTCGGGGGCCACCCCGACAATTCCATCCGGCGCGACGGACGGGCCTGCGCTGGGGCTGGGCTTGGCGGTTGAATCGGCGGGCTGGTGGCCGCGGCCTGCCAGCATGGTGGCGACCAGGGTCCCGTGTTCGGGCTTGGCGCCGATGCTCTTCTGCCCGTCCGGGCTCCCGGCGCCGGAGACGTCGACGCCGCCGGCCAGCACTCCGGCCAGGTCAGGGTGCTTGCCGTCCACGCCGCTGTCGATCACGGCGACCTTGACGTTGGCGCCCTTGGAGACCTCCCAGGCCTTGGTGATGCCGGATTCGGCGAGCCAGTACTCCTTGTCGCGCCACTCGTCGGCGTGCGCGGCAGGGGCTGAGGTCAGGGCGGCCGCAAGGGTGCTGCCCGCAAGGGCCAAGGCCATCAACGCGGAGGCGGTCCGGCGGCGCCGGGCTGTTGCTCTGGTCATTCGGGTCCTATCGGCGGGACAGCTGTGGCGCTGCGGCTATGGTGGCACTGGGTGGTCGTCGCTGGGGAATGCCGGGAGGGATCCGTGCGGGGGATCTGCGGATCGGGCGCCGGCTGGCGGGGCGTCCGGCGGACACACAGTCCAGCCGGCCTGCGGCCTAGCTGATACTCAAGGCAATTCCGTCAAGAATATCGTGTTCGCTGGTGACGGCCGACGCGACGCTGCGGTCGGTCACCTCGGCCAGCCGTTCGAGGACGCGCCGCCAGACTAGGGCGCCTGCTCCGATCACGTCCACCCGTCCCGGGTGCATGTAGGGCAGGGCGGCGCGTTCGGCGTGGGACATCTCCAGCAGTTCCGTGCAGGCGCGGCGGACGGCCTCCAGCGTCAGTTCAGTGCCGTGGATTGCCTCGGCGGAGTACTCCGGCAGCGCGAGCGCGTGGGCCGTGATGGTGGTGATGGAACCGGCGACCCCGACGACGGCGGTGCTGCGGTCCAGCGGGACCGTCCGGGCCGCCAGCTCGAGGGCGGCGTCGACGTCGGCCTCGGCGGCGGCGATCTGCTCCGCCGTGGGCGGGTCGCTGCGCAGGTGGCGTTCGGTCATCCGGACACAGCCAATGTCGACGGACTTGGCGGCGATGACGCCGTCGGCGTTGCCCAGCACGAACTCCGTGCTGCCGCCGCCGAGGTCCACCACGAGGACGGGGTCCGCGCCGCGGGAGGGCAGCACGCTGCTGGCGCCGGCGAAGGACAGGGCAGCTTCCTCGTCCCCGGTGATGACCTCGGGTTGGACGCCGAGGAGTTCGCGGATGCCGTCCACGAAGACCTGCCGGTTGCGGGCGTCGCGGGTGGCGGAGGTCGCGACGAAGCGCACCTTGGTGGCCCCGTGCTGCTGGATCTGCCCGGCGTAGTCCGCCGCGGCGGCGAAGGTCCGGTCCAGGGCCTCCTGGGCGAGCTCGCCGGTGGCGTCCACGCCCTGGCCGAGGCGGACGACGCGCATTTCGCGCACAATGTCCTTCAGCCGGGGCGCCGCGCCGTCCACATCCAGATCGGCGATGAGCAGGCGGATCGAGTTGGTGCCGCAGTCGACGGCGGCCACACGGGTCACTGCCCGGCCCCGCTGGTGTCGGCGGATCCGGCTGCTCCGGCGGCACCTGCTTCCGAAGCGCTGCCGGGGTCCCCGGTGCGGGGCTTGCGGACCGGGGCCGGCCGACCCACAATCTCCGGAAGTCCCTGCGGTCCGTGCCTGCTGAGGTCCTGTGAGGGGGCCTCGCCGCCGGTGTCCCAGGCGCCGTCGCAGTAGCAGCGGTCCGTGGTCCACCACTCGCTGATGGCGGCGATCGCCTCGTCGCCGAGCGGATTCACACCCGGTCCGGCGGCGAGTGAATGGCCCACCAGGACGTGCAGGCACTTGACCCGGGTGGGCATTCCGCCGGCGGAGATGCCGTCGATTTCGGGCACGGCGCCGATCCCGGACCTGACCCCGATCTCCGCGCGGGACGCCAGATAGGCCTCGTGGGCGGCGCGGTAGTCCGCTGCCAGGGCCTCGTCGCCGCCGAGCCGCTCGTTCATCTCGTTCATCAGGCCGGCCGCCTCCAACCGCGATACTGCGGACGTGATGACCGGGTGCGTGAGGTAGAAGGTCGTGGGGAAGGGCGTGCCGTTGCTCAGCCGCGGGGAGGTGGCCGCCACCAGGGGGTTGCCGCAGACGCAGCGGGCCGGGATTTCCACGACGTCCCGCACCGGGCGGCCCAGCTGCCGGCTCAGGACATCGAGGTCGCGCGGTGAGGGGCGGCGGGATTCCGCCAGGGAACGGGCGGCTTCGGGGGTTCCCGGATTCTCTGCGCTCGGGTTCACTGCCGTGGGGGTCTCGTCCACTTGGTTCTGGTCCACGGGAGCGGCACCTTCCTGCCCTGTCTGGTTTGTCCGGCGGACAATCCTGCGGCGGGCGCCGCTTCTAGTCTGTTGCCGAGCGCCGGATGGAGTCCCAGAGGGAGTCAACCCAGGGCAGCTCGGCCGGGTCTTGTGCTGATCCTGCACCGGCCGCGCCACTGGAGGAACCGGCAGGAAGATCGCTGCCGAAGACCCAGTAGCCCGTCTCGCCGGGCATAACCATGTTAATGCGGTCCCGGGCCTGTTGTTTCACGTAGTTCGGATCCTGCCACCGGGAGACCTGGCGCCTGAGCTCGTTTTGCTGGGCCTGCTTATCGGAAATGTCCGCCTGGAGCGCGGCGATTTCGGCGCGCTTTTCGAAGAAAATCTTGACCGTGGGCGCCAGCATGATGGTGATGGCAATCATGACGACGAACAGTGCCAGCATCCGGCCGGAGAAGGCCTTGGCGGGGACCGGGTCGAGGTTCTCTGCTGCGGGCTCGTGGCCGCCCTTGGTCTGCTTGGCCGGGCCCTGCCTGGTTGTGCCCTGCTTGTCCGTGCCCGGCTTGCCCGGTGTGGCGGTGCCTGACTTTGCGGCCTTCGTCGGGGCGGCGTTTTTGGGGGCGGCGGCCGACGGGGATGCGGCGGAGGCAGATCCGCCCGTCCGGGTGGAGGCGGGGTTGCCGGCGTGCTGGCCGGCTGCCCTGCCGGGAGTGCGCGGGCCGGGGGCGGCGTTGCCTGGCGGGTGGGCCTGGGCGCCGCGGGAACCGCCGAAGTCAGCCTGGATGACGTCGCCGCCGTCGCCGGTGTCCGGAGACTTTGGGGCCGCAGGCGTGGCCCGGGGAACCTTGGGTCGGCGGGTAGCCATGTCACTCCTGTAATGCCAGGTTCTCCCCCGGCTGGCTTAGTGCGTTCAGTGCTGATCCCGTGGCCTGGACCGGGCACCGACATGGAGCCGGCTGCGCGGCGCCCCTAACGGTGCCAAAAAACGACGTGCCAAAAAGGAACCGGTGGCCATGGTCTTTCAACCATAGCCACCGGTTCGCTGTTCGTGCGGCTACTAGCCCTTGAAACGCGGGAAGGCGCTCCGGCCGGCGTAGCGTGCGGCGTCGTCGAGTTCCTCTTCGATGCGCAGCAGCTGGTTGTACTTGGCAACGCGCTCGGAACGGGCCGGGGCACCGGTCTTGATCTGGCCCGCGTTGGTGGCAACGGCGATGTCAGCGATCGTGGTGTCCTCGGTTTCGCCGGAGCGGTGCGAGGTGATGGTGGTGTAACCCGCGCGCTGGGCGAGGGAGACAGCATCCAGGGTTTCGGTCAGGGAACCGATCTGGTTGACCTTCACCAGCAGCGAGTTGGCCGTCTTCGAATCGATGCCGGTCTGCAGGCGCTCCGGGTTCGTGACGAAGAGGTCGTCGCCCACGATCTGGACCTTGTCGCCGATGGCGTCGGTGAGGGTCTTCCAGCCTTCCCAGTCGTTTTCGTCCAGCGGGTCCTCGATGGACACCAGCGGGTAGTCGGCAACGAGCTCGGCGTAGTAGGCGCTCATTTCGGTGGAGCTGAGGGACTTGCCTTCGAACTGGTACGCGCCGTCCTTGAAGAACTCGGAGGAGGCGACGTCCAGGGCGAGGGCGATGTCCTGGCCCGGGGTGTAGCCGGCGTTCCGGATGGCTTCCTGGATGAGGTCCAGGGCCGCGCGGTTGGACGGCAGGTTCGGTGCGAAGCCGCCTTCGTCGCCCAGGCCGGTGGACAGGCCCTTGGCCTGCAGGACCGCTTTGAGCGCGTGGTAGACCTCGACGCCCCAGCGCAGGCCTTCGGAGAAGGTCTCGGCACCCAGCGGAACAACCATGAATTCCTGGATGTCGACGTCGGAGTCGGCGTGCGAGCCGCCGTTGAGGATGTTCATCAGCGGCACGGGCAGCACGTGGGCGTTCGGTCCGCCGAGGTACTTGTAGAGCGGCAGGTCGGCGGAGGCCGCGGCTGCGTTGGCGACGGCCAGGGACACGCCCAGGATGGCGTTGGCGCCGAGCTTGCTCTTGTTGGCGGTGCCGTCCAGGTCGATCATCGACTGGTCGATGCTGCGCTGGTCTGTGGCGTCGAAACCGATCAGGGCCGGGGCGATCTGGTCGATGACCGCGTCGACGGCCTTCTGGACGCCCTTGCCGAGGTAACGGCCCTTGTCGCCGTCGCGGAGTTCAACGGCTTCGTGCTCGCCGGTGGAGGCTCCGGAGGGAACCGCTGCGCGGCCGATCTGGCCGTCCGAGAGCAGCACTTCAACTTCTACGGTGGGGTTGCCACGGGAATCGAGGATCTCGCGGGCGTGGATGGCATCGATAAGCGCCATGGATAGGCTCCTTTGGGTGAAGCGATCTGCTGGGAATCTGATGGGAAATCAAGCTGGGAATCAAGCTGAAAAACCGACGTCCTCGTCGCTACCCAGCCTAGTCGAGAGTGGGATAAGTTACAGAAACCTATCCAGTCCCCGGACGTCATTTTGGCGGATCATGGCGACGGCGGCGTGGGTGGGCCCTCCTGGAAGCGGCGGTTCGCGCCGCGGAGGGCGCGTTCGGCGTCGAGTCCCCGGTCCCGGGCGGCGGCGGCGATGGCGAAGAGCAGCTCCCCGAGGCCGTCTTCCGTGGAGGGGACGTCAACCGGCTCCGTGGAGGCCGGAAGGCCGGCCCGTTCGGCGCGGTCGAGGAGCTTTTGTGCCCGGGCCAGGGCAGGCAGGGCGGCCGGGACACCCCCGAGGGCCCCCAGCCGGAAAGAATCAGCGCGGGAGGGTTCAGCGCCGGACTCCGCGGCCCCGGAGTGCAGGACCTGCTCCGAGCGCTTGACGGCGTCCCAGGTCTGGACAATTTCCTCCACCGTCGCCGGGAAGGAGTCCTGCAGTGAGCCGTCGGGACGGAACACATGCGGGTTGCGCCGGATCATCTTGGCGGTCAGGCCGCGGGCGACGTCGTCGAGGTCGAAGGCGCTGCGCTCCTGGGCGAGCCGGGCATGGAGGACCACCTGGAGCAGGACGTCGCCGAGCTCGGCCTTCAGCTCGGCGTCGCCGCCGGACGTTTCAATGGTTTCCGCCACCTCATAGGCTTCCTCGAGGAGGTATTCCACGAGGGACTCATGGGTGAGGGCACCCATCCAGGGGCAGTGGGCGCGCAGCCCGGCGATAACGCCGACCAGCGCGCCCAGCGCGCCCGCCGCATTGGAGTCCTCGTTAGCCAAGGTCGGCGTAGGCCTCGTTGATGTACTCGACGAGGGCTTCCTTCTCCTCAAGCGGGAGGAAGGCGGCCTCGGCGGCGTTGAGCGTCAGCTCCAGCAGGTCGTCGAGGTCATAGTCGAACGTCTCGACCAGCAGTTCGAACTCGTCCGTGAGGGTCACGCCGCTCATGAGCCGGTTGTCGGTGTTGATGGTGACGTTGAAGCCCAGCTGGTAGAGCATGTCCAGCGGGTGGCTTTCGATGCCCTCGCCGAAGCCGGAGACGGCGCCGGTCTGCAGGTTGGAGGAGGGGCAGATCTCCAGGGCGATGCCGCGGTCCCGGACCCAGCTGGCGAGCTCGCCGAGGGTGACCAGGCCGATGTTGTCGTTGACCTCATCGCTGGCGCCGTCGGCGTCTTCGTCCTCGTCGAATTCGACGGTGACGTCCTCGGCGATCCGGACGCCGTGGCCCAGGCGCAGCGCGCGCCCGTCGACCAGGGCGGACTGGATGCTTTCGAGTCCGGCAGCTTCCCCGGCGTGGACCGTGGCCGGGAAGTTGTGCTGCGCCAGGTAGGTGAAGGCATCCTTGAAACGGGACGGCAGGAAGCCGTCTTCAGCACCGGCAATGTCGAAGCCGACGGCGCCGTTGTTGCGGTGGCGGACCGCCAGCTCCGCGATTTCCTGGCCGCGGTCGGCGTGCCGCATGGCGGTGATCAGCTGGCCGACCTGGATATCGCGGCCGGTCTCGGCGACGGCGTCGACGCCGGCCTCAAGGCCCGCCTGCACAGCCTCGACGGCCTCATCCAGGCTCAGGCCCTGCTGGAGGTGCTGCTCGGGGGCCCAGCGCACTTCACCGTAGACCACACCGTCGTCGGCAAGGTCTTCGACGAATTCCCGGGCGACGCGGAAGAGGCCCTCTTTGGTCTGCATCACGGCAATGGTGTGATCGAAGGTCTCGAGATAGCGGACCAGCGAGCCGGAGTCGGCGGATTCGCGGAACCACTCCCCCAGTGCGACGGGGTCGGTGGAGGGCAGGGTGTGTCCCGCGGCCTCGGCAAGTTCAATGATGGTGGCCGGACGGAGTCCGCCGTCCAGGTGGTCGTGAAGGGAGACCTTGGGGAGGCCCTTCAGGTCGAAGTCGAGGTCAGGGGCAGCGTCAAGAATTATCTCAGTCACCTTCCAACCTTAGGGTTGGAGGCCCGGCAACACCAGCCGGTCGGCCGGCGGACGCGCCGGACGGCGGAATCAGGCCTCGACGTCGGCCGGTGCTGTCAACTGTGCGGGCACCGCTGCGGTGCCGGAGGCTTGCCGGGGCGCGGACGCAGCGGGCGTGGCGTGCGTCTTCCGGGCGTGCGTTGCCTTCGCTTCGGCAGCCAGGGTGGCGGCCCGGCTGGCCGCCGCGGCGGCACCCCGGGTGTCGCGCCAGCGGTGCAGCCAGGTCAGCAGGTGGTCGATCAGGATGCCGAGCACGATGGCGAACGCGATGGCGATACCCACCCCGAGCAGCGGGTGTTCGTGGACCCAGTTGCCGGCGATGATGCCGACTCCGGCCGAGTACGCGACCCAGGTGATGGAGGCAAAAACGTCGAGGATGACAAAGCGGCGCCGCGGGTACGCGGTGGTGCCGGCGATCCAGTTGACGGCCACGCGTCCCACCGGGATGTACCGGGCCGTGAAGATCAGCATGGCGCCGCGTTTGTCGAGTTCATAGCGCGCCCAGTCCAGGGCGCGGCGGACCTTGGGTTTGCGCATCCAGCGGAAGCGCTCGACCCCGACGCGGCGGCCCAGCAGGTAGGCCATGTTGTCACCGGCAATCGCCCCGATGGCGGCGGCGACCATTACGAACCACATGTTCGGCTGGCCGGACGTGACAGACAGTGCACCCAAGGCGACGATCAGGGTTTCACTGGGCAGAATCGGAACGAAACCGTCGATGAAACAGAAGATCGTGAGGATCGGGTAAATCCACCATTGTCCCGCGGCATGGAGGATAGCCTCATTGATAAATTCCACGCGGGCTGTGCTCCTAGGAAAGTGACGAAAAGCGCTCTTCAGTGTCCCATGACCGGCAAGGATGCGCTACGTTCCGCTCCGATGAATCTGCTGCGGCCAAAAGCTCCGGTTTCAGGAGGTCTCCGAGGGAGGGACAGGGTGTTCGGCGTCCTCGGGAAGCCTGCCGCGCAGCCTGCTGATGGCGAGGTCAACCAGGATGCCCAGGCCAATCGCGCAGATGACGGCGACGATGACGCCCAGCAGGTGGTTCTCTTCAAACCATTGGCCAAAGAAGAGGCCGATCGCCACGGAATACGCCGCCCACAGCAGGGCCGAGAGCACCGTCATCCCGACGAAGCGCGACTGCGGGAAGTTCGTGGCACCCGCGGTCAGGTTGACCGCCACCCGGCCGATCGGCACGAAGCGCGCCACGAGGATCAGCGACGCCGGCCGTTTCCGCAGCTCGGTGCCGGCCCAGCGGAAGGCCCGCTGCATGCGGTGGCCGCGCATCCAGGCCCAGCGCTGTGTTCCGGTGCCGCGGCCGATCAGGTAGGCGATGTTGTCGCCCAGGAAAGCCCCTGCGGCGGCGGTTGCGGCCAGGAGCAGGGGGTTGGGGATGCCGGCGGTGGCGGCCACCGCGGCGAGTCCGACGACCACTGACTCGCTCGGAATGGGCGGAAAGAACCCGTCAATCACGCAGCACGCGAACACCAGGATGAGGACCCAGGGTTGCCCCGCTGCGGCCAGGATGAAGTCGTTGATTGCCTGCACGGTTTCCTAACAAACAACGGGAGGACGGCTGTCGAGCCAGTCTACTGCCGGCCGCTCCCCGCGGTTTGCCCTATCACTTGTGGCGGCTAAACCTGAAGTTTAGGGACCACAAGTGATAGGGCAACGGGGGTGGGGCTAGGCGATGCGGTCGATGATGAGCTGCTGCGCCGGGCGGGAGCCTTCCGGGGCGATCAGCACGGCGTGCTCCAGCGCCTCCCTGGCCCGTTCGAACTTCTCCGGGGTGTCCGTCAGCAGTGTCATCAGCGGCTCGCCGGCCTTGACCAGGGCGCCGGGCTTGGCGTGCATCCGCACCCCGGCACCGGCCTGGACCTGGTCCTCCTTGCGGGCCCGGCCGGCGCCGAGGCGCCAGGCGGCGACGCCGACGGCCATCGCGTCGAGTTCCACCAGCACGCCGTCGGCCGGCGCGTAGAGGACTTCGGATTCCCGGGCGACGGGGAGCTTGGCGCGTGGGTCCCCGCCCTGCGCCTCGATCATGCGGTTCCAGACGTCCATGGCCCGGCCGTCCCGGAGCGCGGCCCGCGGGTCGGCATCGTGGACGCCCGCGCAGGCGAGCATTTCCTTCGCGAGCCGGACGGTGAGTTCGACGACGTCTTCCGGGCCTCCCCCGGCCAGCACCTCCACCGATTCCTCGACCTCGATCGCGTTGCCCGCGGTGAGGCCCAGCGGGGTGTTCATGTTGGTCAGCAGGGCCACCGTGTTGACGCCGGCGTCCTTGCCCAGGGCCACCATGGTCTCGGCGAGTTCCCGGGCGCGTGCCTCGTCCTTCATAAAGGCGCCGGAGCCGACCTTGACGTCCAGCACCAGCGAACCGGTGCCTTCGGCGATCTTTTTGCTCATGATCGAGGAGGCGATCAGCGGGATGGCCTCGACGGTGCCGGTGACGTCCCGCAGGGCGTAGAGCTTCTTGTCGGCCGGGGCTAGGCCGGCGCCGGCGGCGCAGATGACCGCGCCGACGTCCTGCAGCTGGGCCAGCATTTCCTCGTTACTCAGCGCGGCGCGCCAGCCCGGGATCGCTTCGAGCTTGTCCAGGGTGCCGCCGGTGTGGCCGAGGCCGCGGCCGGAGAGCTGGGGCACGGCGACGCCGAAGACCGCCACCAGTGGCGCCAGCGGCAGGGTGATCTTGTCCCCCACACCGCCGGTGGAGTGCTTGTCGGACGTGGGCTTCATGCTGCCGTCGGGGCGGCGCAGGCTGGAGAAGTCCATCCGTTCACCGGAGGCGATCATGGCCGCCGTCCAGCGCGATATTTCGGCCCGGTCCATGCCGTTGAGCAGGATCGCCATGTTCAGGGCGGCCATCTGCTCGTCGGCGATCGCGCCGCGGGTGTAGGCGTCGATGGTCCAGTCAATCTGGGCTGGGCTGAGCACGCCCTTGTCCCGCTTGATGCGGATGATGTCGACGGCGTCGAACGATTCGGTCAGCTTGGGGGTTTGTGTCACCGGGGTTCCTCCAGGTGTTGGGGGCCAAAGGCATCGGGAAGGACCTGGTCCATGGTCTTGATTCCCTGCGTGGTCATGAGCTCCATGTCGGGAGCCCGGAATTCGTAGAGCAGCTGCCGGCAGCGTCCGCAGGGCATCAGGACGTTGCCGCCGGCACCGACGCAGTAGAAGGCGCGGAGCAGGCCGCCTCCGGTCATGTGCAGGTTGCCCACCAGCGCGCACTCGGCGCACAGGGTCAGGCCGTAGCTGGCGTTTTCGACGTTGCAGCCGCTCACGATCCGGCCGTCCGCGGTGAGGGCTGCTGCCCCCACCGGGAACTTCGAATACGGCGCGTAGGCGTTTTCCATGGCGGCGACCGCGGCGGCCTCGAGGGCGGCCCAGTCAACCTTGGTGCTGTCCATGGTCAACCCTTGACGTACGGTATGCCGCTGGCGGCCGGAGGCCGGGACCGTCCGACCAGTCCGGCGACGGCGAACACGGTCACGAGGTACGGCAGCATGGCCATGAACTGGCTCGGCACCGGGGTGCCGATGATGGTCACGATGCTCTGCAGGTTGTCGGCGAAACCGAACAGCAGCGCGGCGAAGAACGCCCCGATCGGGTTCCAGCGGCCCAGGATCATGGCGGCGAGGGCAATAAAGCCGCGTCCACCCGAGATCTCCTTCGTGAAGCTGTCGATCGCCACGAGGGTGAAGAACGATCCGCCGATCCCGGCGACGGCGCCGCCGAGGGTGACGTTCCAGAACCGGGTCGCGTTGACCTTGATGCCGAGGGTGTCGGCGGCCTGCGGGTGTTCGCCCACGGAGCGGACCCGGAGGCCCCACTTGGTCTTGAACAGCCCGATCCACACCACAATCACGGCCACGTACATCAGGTAGCCCACCACGGACTGCTTGAACAGGATGGGGCCGAGGACCGGGATGCTGGACAGGACCGGGATGTCGATGATGGGAAGCCGGCCCGGGGAGTTGAACATCTCCTTGTCCGCCTGCATCACGGTGCTGAAGAGGAAGCCGGTGAGGCCGGAGATCAGGACGTTGAGCACCACACCGACAATGATCTGGTTCACCACGTACTTGATGCTGAAGACCGCCAGCACCATCGAGACGAGGGCGCCGGCGACGGCCGCCGCGAGCAGTCCCAGGTAGGGGTTGTCGGTCAGGCTGGCGACGATCGCGGCCGTGAAGGCACCGCCCAGGAGCTGGCCTTCGATGGCGATGTTCACGACGCCGGCGCGTTCGCACAGGACACCGGACAGCGAGCCGAAGACGATCGGCACGGCGAGGGTCACGGACCCGGCGATGAGTCCGGCCAGAGAGATGCTGGGGGTCCGTGCGCCGCCGACCACCCAGATCAGGAAGGCCACCACGAAGAGGACCGTGAAGACGGCCGGCAGCCAGCGCGGGGGCCGGACGTTCTTTGTCTTCAGGAACATCGCGTAACCGGCAAGGCCCAGCAGGATCACCGAGAGCACAATCCCGGCCAGGAAGGCCGGTACTTCGATCGCGGGGAGCTGGAAGAAGTCACCACCGGAGGATATGCCGAACTTGGCCGTTGCCTGCGGGCCCATCAGGCCAAAGAAGATGAACGCGACGACGGCCAGCGCCAGCAGCGTAACCGGCAGCTTCCAGGTCACTGGCTTCGCGGACACTGTGTGCTTGCGGTTTTTGTCCGCGTGCGGGGTGCCGGGCTGGGGCTTGGACGGTTGCCCCGGGACGGGTGAAGTTGCTGTTGTGCTCATGCTGCACCTCCGGTGGCTGCTGCCTTCTGGGACTTGCCGGCGGTTGCGGCTTTCTTTTTGCGCGGGTTCAGTCCGAAGATCGCCCGGACCAGCGGCGGCGCCGCGATGAACAGCACGATGAGCGACTGGACCACCAGCACAATGTCGATCGGGGTTCCGGTCTGGATCTGCATCTGGACCGCCCCGGCGCGGAAGGCGCCGAACAGCACGCCGGCGGCGAAGGTGCCCCACGGCGTCGAACGTCCCAGCAGCGCAACGGTGATGGCGTCAAAGCCGTAGGTTGCCGCGACGCCGTCGGTCAGGACCTTCTCGGTGCCCGCCACCTGCGCGACGCCGGCCAGCCCGGCCAGGCCACCGGCGATGGTCATCACCAGGATGGTGGCGCGGGGAACGTTGATCCCGGCGGTGAGGGCCGCCTTGGGGTTGGCGCCCACCGCGCGGAACTCGAAGCCGATGGTCGAACGGTTGAGCAGCCACGAGACAAAGACCGTCGCGGCGATGGCCAGCAGGAACCCGATGTGCAGCCGGTACTGGCTGCCGAAGATCTGCGGGTACACGGCGGACGCGTCCAGGATCGGGGAAATCGGGGTGGTCTCCCCCGGCCGCTGGAACGCCGGCGTGTCGAGGAGGTAACGCACCAGGTAGAGGGCGATGTAGTTGAACATGATGGTCACAATGACCTCATGGGCCCCGGTTTTCGCCTTGAGCACGCCCACCAGGCCGCCCCAGACGGCGCCGCCGATGACGCCGGCGAGCAGGACCAGCAGCAGGTGGAGCCCCACCGGCAGGTCCAGCGCGAAGCCAACCCACGCGGCCAGGATGCCTGCCATGATGATCTGGCCCTGCGCGCCGATGTTGAACAGGCCCGCACGGAAGGCCAGGGCGACGCCGAGTCCGGCGGTAATCAGCGGGGTGGCGATGGTGAGGGTTTCCATCAGCGGGGCGAACTGGCCGCCCACTCCGCTCCCCCTCGGGTTGTAGACCGAGCCCTGGAAGAGCGCGACGTAGGAGCTCGTGGCGGCTGACCAGACGGCGGCGAGGAAATCGGTCGGCCGGGCGAAGAAGTAACTCGACGTCGCGGCGACCACCTTGTCTGTGCTGGCAATGAGCAGTCCGCCGAGGATCAGGGCGAGGAGGACGGCCAGGATGGTCACGATGCCGTTGCCGGTGAAGATCTTCCGGAGCACCGAGTCCTGGTCCTCGTCACCGGGGAGGGAACCGCTCTGGGCCGAGACGGGAACCGCCGACGGGCGCATCGCCCCGCCCGCGGTGTCCAGCGAGGTGGCAAGGTCGGCGTCCTCGACGGGAGCCTCGGGCTTATTTTCACTCATGGTCGTCTCCTACGGCGCCGGAGCTGGGCTCCTGCACGGGGTGGGCGGCGGGCGCCGGGTTCGTTGCGGGGGGTTCGGCGGGGTCACCCGCGGGGCGCTGTGCCTGCTGCTTGCCCGCGGAGTCGGCGTGCGCGTCCTGCGGGGACAGCCCTGCCATCATCAGGCCGAGGACGTCGCGTCCGGTACCGGCGGGGACAATCCCGACCAGCTTGCCCTTGTAGAGGACCGCGATCCGGTCGGCGAGCTCGATCACCTCGTCCAGTTCGGTGGAGACGATCATCACGGGGGTGCCGTGGTCGCGCTCGGCCACGATGCGCTTGTGCAGGAACTCGATGGATCCGACGTCCACGCCGCGGGTGGGCTGGGAGGCGATGAAGAGCCGCAGCGGACGGGAGAGCTCCCGGGCCATCACGACCTTCTGCTGGTTGCCGCCGGACAGGGTGCCGGCCGCGAGCGAACCGGACGGGGTGCGCACGTCGAACTCGTCGATCCGGGTCTGGGCGTTCTCCAGGACCTTGGCCGGGCTCATGCTGATGCCCTTGGCGAACGGCGCCTGGTCGTAGCGGTCCAGGATGAGGTTTTCGGCGATCGAGAACGTACCGATCAGGCCGTCGACCGAGCGGTCTTCGGGCACGAAGCCGACGCCGGAGTTCAGGACGTCCTTGACGCTGCGGCCAACGAGCTCTTCGCCGTCGAGCAGGATCGAGCCGTGGACGCGGTCCTGGAGGCCCAGGATGGCCTCGGTCAGTTCCGTCTGGCCGTTGCCCTGGACGCCGGCGATGGCGAGGATCTCGCCGCGCGCGATGTCGAAGCTGATGCCGTCCACCACGTGCTGCCCGCTGGGCGCGATCACGGTGAGGTCCTTGACCTGGAAGGTTCTCTCCTGGGGCGTGGCCGGGGCCTTGTCCAGGGTCAGGTTCACGGCGCGGCCCACCATCATGGAGGCCAGTTCCGTCGTTGAGGCGCCGGGATCGGCGGTGCCGACCACCTTGCCGCGCCGGATCACCGTGATGGTGTCCGAGACGGCCTTGACCTCGCGGAGCTTGTGCGAAATGAAGACGATCGAGGTGCCGTGGCTCTTGAGCTGGCGCATGATGTCCAGCAGCTCATCGGTGTCCTGCGGGGTCAGCACGGCCGTGGGCTCGTCGAGTATGAGCACCTTGGCGTCGCGGACGAGCGCCTTGATGATTTCCACGCGCTGCTGCACACCCACCGGGAGGTCCTCGACCATCGCGTCGGGATCAACGTCGAAGCCGTACCGGTCCGAGATCTCCTGGATCTTCTGCCGGGTGTCGTCCAGGTTCAGGAATCCTCCGGCCTTGGTGGTTTCCGCGCCGAGGGCGACGTTTTCGGCAACCGTAAAGACCGGGACCAGCATGAAGTGCTGGTGCACCATGCCGATGCCCGCGGCCATGGCGTCACCGGGGCCGCGGAAGGTGACGGGTTTGTCGTCGATGAGGATCTGGCCCTCGGTGGGCTCGTACAGTCCGTAGAGGACGTTCATCAGCGTGGACTTGCCCGCGCCGTTCTCGCCGAGCAGACAGTGAATCTGCCCGGGTTCAACAACCACATCGATGTGATCGTTGGCTACCAGGGAGCCGAAGCGTTTGGTGATCCCCTTGAGTTCAAGTTTCAAAACTCTGACCAATCTCGAAGTATCCGTAGCCGTGGCCCGGACGGATGATGGGGCTGCAGCATCAGCCTAGTGCCTGCAGCCGGAGGCGGAGCCGGTCCGCTCAACGAAAAGCGCCACAGCCCGTGCGGTGGATGACCGGACGGGCCGTGGCGCTCAGCGGAGGGAGTTAGACCTTCGGGCTGGCTGCGGATTCAACCTTCAGCTTGCCGTCGGCGATGTCCTTCTTGATCTGGTCCAGCTCGGACTTCAGCTCGGCCGGAACCGCGGAGTCCAGGTCGTGGAAGGGAGCCAGCTGCACGCCGTCGTTCGCGAGGGTGCCAACGTAAGGGGTGTTGTTGAACTTGCCTTCCTTGTCTTCCTTCACAACGGCCTCAACGGCCTCGCCCATCTGCTTCATGACGGAGGAGAGCATGATGTCTTTGTAATCCGGTGCCGTGAGGAAGCCGTCGGAGTCAACCCAGATGAGCTTGACGTCCTTGCCTGCTGCCTTGGCTTCCTTCAGGGCCGCGCCCGCACCCTTGCCGACCGGACCGGCGACGGGCATCACGATGTCCGCGCCCTGGTCCAGGAAGTTCTGGGTGAACTGCTTGCCCTTGTCCTGCTTTTCGAAGTCACCGGTGAAGGAACCGTCCTGCTTGGCCTTGTCCCAGCCAAGGACCTTGACGTCCGTGCCCTTCTTCTCGTTGTAGTACTTGACGCCGTCGGCGTAGCCGTCCATGAAGATGGTGACCGTAGGAATCTTGATGCCGCCGAAGGTGGCGACCGTTCCGGTCTTGGTGGTGCCGGCTGCGAGGTAGCCCGCCAGGAAGGCAGCCTGGGCCGTGTCGTAGATGATCGGCTTGACGTTGCTGATCGGGGTCTCGTAGCCGAAGTCGATGATGGCGAAGTGGCTCTCCGGGTTGGCCGTGGCCTGGGCCTTGGTGGCGTCACCGAGGAGGAAGCCGACCGTGACGGTCAGGTCGCAGCCGGCCGTAACCATGGCGCGCAGGTTGGGCTCGAAGTCGTTGTTGGTCTTGGACTCGGCCTGGTTGACCTTGATGCCCAGATCCTGCTCGGCCTTCTTCAGCCCCTCGTAGGAGGACTGGTTGAATGACTGGTCGTCGAATCCACCCGAGTCGGACACGATGCAGCCTGTGTAGTCGCTGGCCGTCGCGCTGGCGGTGCTGCTGGCCGTCGGGGCGGCCCCGCAACCGGTCAGCAGGAGTGCGGCCGCACCGGCGGTGGCGACTCCGGCCATTGAACCGCGCTTGAAGGGTGCACGCAGAGAGTTCTTCAATTTTCCTCCAGGAAGAAAGAGTAGGCGCTACGACGGGAGCTCAATGAGTGTCTGTTGGCGGGGTTGCCGCTGAAACGCTGTTTTCACTGATGGACTTCGCAGCACTGCGCCGAGGCGCACTGATGGAAGCAACTTTAGTGTCCTGTGACACGTCCAAGTAGCACAGTTCACAGCGATTCCACAGATTGTTGAGAACTTGTTACCAAGCAGTAGAGACAGAAAGCCCCGCACCGGGTGTCTCCGGTGCGGGGCTTTCTGCGTGCGGGTGCGGGCCGGACTACAGCCTGACCAGCATCTTGCCGGTATTGGCGCCGTCCAGCAGGTCCATGAAGGCCTGCGGTGCGTTGTCCAGCCCGTCCACGATGGTCTCGTCGTAGCGTACGGTGCCGTCCGCGAGCCAGCCGGACATGGTTTCGACGAATTCGGGCATGTGCTGCCAGTAGCCGCTGACCAGGAAGCCTTTGAGGGTCAGCTGCTTGCCGATGGCCTGCATGAGGTTCCGCGGGGCCGGCGTCGGCTCGGTGGAGTTGTACTGCGAGATCGCCCCGCACATGGCCACCCGGCCACCGACGGTGAGCGCCGACAGTGCCGCTTCCAGGTGCTCCCCTCCGACGTTGTCGAAGTACACGTCGATCCCGCGGTCGCCGGCGGCAGCGGCGAGCTGCTCGGCCACCGGGCCGTCGTGGTAGTTGAACGCCGCGTCGAAGCCGAGCTCCAGCAGCCGTGCCACCTTGTCCGGGGAGCCCGCGCTGCCGATCACCCGGGAGGCGCCGAGTGCCTTCGCGATCTGCCCCACCAGGGAGCCGACGGCACCTGCGGCGCCTGAGACGAAGACGACCTCTCCGGCCTTGAAGCCGGCCACCTTGAGCAGACCGGCGTAAGCCGTCAGGCCCGTCATGCCCAGCGCGCCCAGGAAGGCCGGGGCGGGCGCCAGATCGGTGCGGGCAGGGGTGGTGGCGACGGCGTCGAGCACGGCATACTCACGCCAGCCCAGTGAATGGACGACGGCGTCGCCCACCTGGCGGTCAGCGGCTCGGGACGCGATGACCTCGCCGACGGCGCCGCCGTCGAGCGCCGTATCCAGGGCAAACGGCGCCGAGTAGGACTTGACGTCATTCATCCGGCCGCGCATGTAGGGGTCCACGGACATAAAGAGGTTGCGGACCAGGACCTGGCCCTCCTGGAGTTCCGGCAGGGCCGTCTCGGCCAGGCGGAAGTTCTCCGGCACGGGCCGGCCGTGCGGCCGGGACGCGAGCTGGATCTCCCGGGTGGCGGTGGGCAGGGTGGTGGTTACGGTACGGGTGCTCATGCGGCGACCTCCAGGATGGTGATGTCGACAGTGATGTTGCCACGGGTGGCGTTGGAATAGGGGCAGACTTCATGGGCCTTGGCCACGAGGGCCTCGGCCGTTTCCCGGTCCACGGCGGGCAGGGCGATCTCGAGTTCCGCGGCGATGCCGTAGCCGGATCCGTCGCCGAGGGCGCCAAGGTGGATCCGGGCCGCGACGGCGGAATCCGTCAGGTCTGCTTTCTGCTGGCGGCCGACGAGGCGCAGGGCGGAATGGAAGCAGGCCGCGTAGCCGGCGGCGAAGAGCTGCTCCGGATTGGTGCCTTCGCCGTTGCCGCCGAGTTCCACCGGACTGGCCAGGGCCACGTTGAGTTTGCCGTCCTTGGTGACGGCGGTGCCGTCGCGGCCTTCGCCCGAAGCCAAGGCCTCGGCTGTGTAGAGAGTCTTCATGGGAGGTCCGATCTGTTGCGTTTCAGTGGAAGTCAGTGGGAGCCGTGCAGTGCGGCGGCGAGCCGGGTCAGGGTCTCGCGGAGCTGGTCGAGTTCAGCCGGCGAGAGCCCGGCAGCGTCGGCGAGACGCTGCGGGATGCCGGTGGCCCGGGCGCTGAGCGCGGTGCCGGCGTTGGTCAGGAAGACCTCGACCCGGCGCTCGTCCTCGGCGGACCGGCGCCGTTCCACGAGGCCCAGGGACTCGAGCCGCTTGAGCAGCGGGGAGAGTGTGCCGGAGTCGAGCCCGAGCTCCTCCCCCAGTTCGCGGACGCTGCGCGGCTCGTCTTCCCAGAGCACCAGCATGACGAGGTACTGCGGGTAGGTCAGGCCGAGCTCGTCGAGCATCGGCCGGTACGCCGCCGTGGCCGCCCGGGAGGCCGAGTACATGGCGAAGCACAGCTGCCGGTTCAGGCGGGGGGCATTGTCGCGCGGTGTCTCAGTCATATGAATACGATAGTACACAATTAGATTGTGCACAACTGAATGAACCGGCGGAAAGGCCGGCCGGGAGTGCCGGCCGGCTGCCGGTGTCCGGCTAGAGGTCGCGGAGGGTGCGCAGTGCGGCGGCGGTGAGGACCTGGATGCCCAGGCCCAGGGCGCGTTCGTCCAGGATGTAGTCACCGCGGTGCAGGTCATACTCCTCGCCGCCGGGGGTCTTGGTGCCCAGGCGCATCATGGCACCGGGGAGGTCCGCGAGGAACCAGGCGAAGTCCTCGCCGCCCATGGACTGCGGGGTCAGCACGACGGCACCCTCGCCGATCTCGGCGCGGGCCGCGGCTTCGATCAGCGCGGTCTCGTGTTCGGAGTTGACCACGGGAGGCACGCCGCGGGTGTGCTCCAGGTGGACGTCGACGCCGTACGGGGCGGCGATCTGCTGGATGACCTCGTCGAGGATCTCACCGGCGCTGTGCCAGGCGTCGCGGTCCAGGCAGCGCATAGTGCCCGCCATGTAGCCGCTGGCGGGGATCGCGTTGGGGGCGGATCCGGCGGAGATGTGGCCCCAGACGACGGACACGCCGCTGCGGACGTCAACCCGGCGGGACAGCACGGCCGGAACGTTGACCGCGATCTGCGCCAGGGCAAAGACGAGCTCTTCGGTCAGGTGCGGTCGTGAGGTGTGGCCGCCGCGGCCGGTCAGTTCGATCTTGATCGTGTCCGAGGCGGAGGTGATGGCGCCGATCCGGGTGCCGATCTTGCCCACCTCGATCCGGGGATCACAGTGCAGGGCGAAGATCCGCGGAACGCCGTCGAGGACGCCCTGCTCGATGCAGCTCTGGGCGCCGCCGGGCATGGTTTCCTCGGCAGGCTGGAAGATGATCCGGACGGTGCCGCGCAGCGGCGACTCCTCGTGCATCCGCTGCAGGACCAGCGCCGCGCCGAGCACGGTGGCGGTGTGGACGTCGTGGCCGCAGGCGTGCGTGACGCCGTGGTTCTTCGAGGCGAACGGCAGGCCCGTCTCCTCGATGATCGGGAGGGCGTCGATGTCACCGCGCAGAGCGGTGGCGATCGGACCGTCGCCGATGTCCACCGTCAGGCCGGTCCCCTCGAGGCGTCGGGGTTTGAGTCCCGCATCCTCGAGGCGCTGTGCGAGCCTGTCCGTGGTGCGGAACTCCTTGAAGGACAGTTCCGGGTGCGCATGCAAGTCCCGGCGGAACGCAATCAGCTCCGGCAGCAGGGGCTCGAGCCACGGCCCCACCAATGTGGTGGGCTCAGCTTCAGTAGAGTAGTTACGCACGCAATAACTCTAGCGAGCGCACAAAAAATAGCGGCATCGCGTACGGCGCGTTACGGATCGGCAAACATTTCCGGCCGCCCCGGCAAGGGGCGAAAGACCCGGAAAACGCCGCGAGCTAGAGAACGTCGGTGTCGCCGCTGGCCTTGAGCGCGTCGACAGCCTGCTTCACGCGCTGCGAGTGCTCCTTGTGCATCACGAGCAACGCGTCAGGGGTGTCCACCACCACAACGTCCTTGATCCCGATCAGCGCGATCACGCGCTTGGTATCGGAGACCACCACACCGCTCGCGTCCTCGGTGAAGACGCGGGCGCCCTCACCGATCACGGTGACGTCCTTGACTTCCTTGGCGCTGTTCAGCCGGCCCACCGAGGCGAAGTCCCCGACGTCGTCCCACCGGAAAGTACCGGGAACGACGGCGACGTCGCCGGCGGCGGCGGCCGGTTCGGCCACGGCATAGTCAATGGCGATCTTGGGCAGGGTGGGCCAGACGCGGGCCTGGACCTCGTCGCGCTGCGGGGTGTCCCAGGCCTTGGCGATTTCCTGCACGCCGGCGAAGAGCTCGGGCTGGTTGGCTTCGAGGTGCTTGAGCATCAGCGAGACCGGAGCCACGAACATCCCGGCGTTCCAGAGATATTCGCCACTGTCGAGGTACTCCTGGGCGACCTCTTCGCTGGGCTTCTCCACAAATTCGACGACGGCCTGGGCGCTGTCGGCCCCGGCCACGCCAAGGTTCTTCCCGGCCCGGATGTACCCGAAACCGGTGGAAGGGTGCGTGGGCTTGATGCCGATTGTGACGATCTTGCCGGCCGCGGCTGCGTGGATGGCTTCCCTGACGGCGTCATGGAAAAGCTCGTCCGGGCTGATCACCTGGTCTGCGGCGAAGGAGCCCATGATGGTGTCCGGATCGCGTTCGTGCAGGATGGCCGCGGCCAGACCGATGGCGGCGCCGGAGTCCTTGGGCTCGCTCTCCAGCACCAGGTCCGCGTCATCAATCTCCGGCAGCTGCCGGCACACCGCGTCACGGTGCGCCATACCGGTCACCACGAGCATGTGCTTGCCGGCCAGCGGCTCGAGCCGGTCGTACGTGGATCTCAGCAGGGTACTGCCCGATCCCGTGAGGTCGTGCAGGAACTTGGGGGCTGCTGCCCGCGACAGGGGCCAGAGGCGGGTCCCCACACCGCCTGCCGGAATCACCGCAATAAACCGGCTCAGGGCCGAGTCGTTGTGTGAGTCCTGGCTTGTCGCTTTGTCTGTAGTCATCACGGCTACTTTAGCCGAACGTCGTGCACGAGTCCCCGATGCTGGCACTGACACGGCGCGGAAGCGCCCTCCCGGGGTGCAGTCCCGATGCCGCGGCGGCACGCTCCTTCAGGGCAGGGAATGTGGCGTTCGTCTCAAAAGTGGACCAAATCCCCGCCGGGAGCCGTCACCAATGGGTGGCTGAATTGAATAAGCTGTTAGCGAAGCCTAGATTTAGGCTTGAGCTTACGAGTGCTCTCGCAGCAGGCGTTCCCCCCGCGTGGATCCCATGCCAGCGCCGCTGTGTTGCAGGGAGGTTTATTCAGTGCCGACAAAACCAGCTGGCACCTTGTACCGCGGCCGTGAAGGCATGTGGTCCTGGGTTGGACATCGCATTACCGGTGTAGTGATCTTTTTCTTCTTGTTGGTCCACGTCCTGGACACCTCATTGGTGCGTGTGTCCCCGGAGGCCTACACCGCCGTGATCGGTGCCTACAAGAACCCCCTGATGGCCCTGGGTGAAACGGGCCTTGTCGCAGCGATCGTGTTCCACGCCTTCAACGGCCTGCGGATCATCGCCGTCGACTTCTGGAAGAAGGGCGCGAAGTACCAGCGCCAGATGCTGTGGGCGGTGCTCATTCTCTGGGCAGTCGTCATGGTGGGCTTCTCCATCCGCCACCTTTCCCTCGCCCTTGGAGGTCACTAGCCATGAGTGCAACTCAGATTGAGAGCCCGCGCAGCCCCAAGGTGGGCAGCAACCGGATTGCGCCGCAGTACCGCCGCAACGGCAGTTCCAAGGGAAACTTCGAAATGCTCGCATGGCTCTTCATGCGGCTCTCGGGCGTCGTCCTGGTTGTCCTGATCTTCGGGCACCTGACCGTCAACCTGCTGGTGGGCGAAGGCATCCAGGCGATCGACTTCGGTTTTGTGGCCGGCAAATGGGCCGATCCGTTCTGGCAGATCTGGGACCTGGCCATGCTGTGGCTCGCCATGCTGCACGGCACCAACGGTGTGCGGACCATCATCAACGACTACGCCGAAAAGGACGCCACGCGTCTGTGGCTGAAGATCGTGCTGTACGCGGCCACCACCGCCATCATCATCCTGGGCACCCTGGTCATCTTCACCTTTGACCCGTGCCCCGTGGTGAACGGTGTCCAGCTGCCCGGTGGGTTCTGCCCCGCGCCGTAGCAGCGCAGCCCAGCGGTAACCGATCCCTTGCCTGCCCGGTGCGGGCGAGGGATTTCCACGAGATTTCACCGTTCTGGCTCCGCCGGCCGGTGTTGTTAGCGAATTTTGAGAGAAAGAGCGTCTGGTATGCAGGTCCATAAGTACGACGTCGTCATCGTCGGTGCCGGTGGCGCCGGGATGCGCGCGGCGATCGAATCAGGTCAGCGCGCCCGAACAGCAGTACTGACCAAGCTGTACCCCACCCGCTCCCACACCGGCGCGGCGCAGGGCGGCATGTGCGCAGCCCTGGCCAACGTCGAGGAAGACAACTGGGAGTGGCACACCTTCGACACCATCAAGGGTGGCGACTACCTGGTTGACCAGGACGCCGCCGAGGTCATGGCGAAGGAAGCGATCGACGCCGTCCTGGACCTGGAAAAGATGGGCCTGCCGTTCAACCGCACGCCCGAGGGCCGGATTGACCAGCGCCGTTTCGGCGGCCACACCCGCGATCACGGCAAGGCTCCGGTCCGCCGCGCCTGCTACGCCGCCGACCGCACCGGCCACATGATCCTGCAGACCCTGTACCAAAACTGCGTCAAGCACAACGTTGAGTTCTACAACGAGTACTACGTCCTTGACTTGCTGACCGTTGAGGAAGACGCTGTCCGCGAGGACGGCACGCCCTACAAGCAGAAGCGCGTGGCCGGCGTCGTGTCCTACGACCTCGCCTCGGGCGAGCTGCACGTCTTCCAGGCCAAGTCCGTGGTATTCGCCACCGGCGGCGCCGGCAAGGTCTTCAAGACCACGTCCAACGCCCACACCCTCACCGGCGACGGCATGGGCATCGCGTTCCGCCGCGGCATCCCGCTGGAGGACATGGAGTTCTACCAGTTCCACCCGACAGGACTCGCCGGCCTGGGCATCCTCCTCTCCGAGGCCGCCCGCGGCGAAGGCGCGATCCTGCGCAACTCCGAGGGTGAGCGCTTTATGGAGCGCTACGCCCCGACCATCAAGGACCTCGCCCCCCGCGACATCGTGGCCCGCTCCATGGCCAACGAAGTCCGTGAGGGACGCGGCTGCGGCCCGAACAAGGACTACGTCCTGCTGGACCTGACGCACCTTGAGCCGGCGCACATCGACGCCAAGCTGCCGGACATCACCGAGTTCGCCCGCACCTACCTCGGGGTCGAGCCGTACACGGAGCCGGTACCGGTCTTCCCGACGGCGCACTACGCCATGGGCGGCATCCCCACCAACATCACCGCCGAGGTGCTCCAGGACAACGACACCGTTGTCCCGGGCCTCTACGCCGCCGGTGAGGTCGCCTGCGTCTCGGTGCACGGTTCCAACCGGCTGGGCACCAACTCGCTGCTGGACATCAACGTCTTCGGCAAGCGCGCCGGCATCGCCGCCGCGGAGTACGCCAAGACCGCAGACTTCGTGGAGCTCCCGGTTGACCCGGAGGCCTACACGCTGGACCTGCTGGACCACGTCCGCACCTCAGACGGCACCGAGAAGGTCGCTGCGATCCGCAAGGAACTGCAGGACACTATGGATGCCAACATGCAGGTGTTCCGCACCGCCGAGACCCTGAACCAGGTCCTGGCGGACATTGCGTCCTTCGAGGAGCGGTACCAGCGCATCAGCGTCCAGGACAAGGGCAAACGCTTCAACCTGGACCTCCTCGAGGCCGTGGAGCTGGGCTTCCTGCTGGAGCTCGCCAAGGTCATGACCGTGGCGGCCCTGCACCGCGAGGAATCCCGCGGCGGCCACTTCCGCGAGGACTTCCCCGAGCGCGACGACGAAAAATTCATGAAGCACTCCATGGCGTACAAGGATGACCACGCCCCTGCGGACGGTTCCGCGGAGGCAATTGCGGGCATCCGGCTTGCCACCAAACCGGTGGTCTTTACGCGCTACGAGCCGATGGTGAGGAAGTACTAAGATGACCGCTGAACTCGCTGAGCCAGCCTCCAAGATCGAACTGCCCGCCCACGTTGGCGGCGGCGGGGATATCCCCTCCTTCGACGTCCACCTGCGCGTGCGCCGCTACAACCCGGAGGTCTCCGACGAGTCCACCTGGGATGACTTCAACGTCACCATGTACGGCACCGACCGGGTCCTCGACGCCCTGCACAAGATCAAGTGGGAAATCGACGGCAGCGTCTCCTTCCGCCGTTCCTGTGCGCACGGTGTCTGCGGTTCCGATGCCATGCGCATCAACGGCCGCAACCGCCTCGCCTGCAAGACCCTGCTGAAGGATCTGGACACGTCCAAGCCCATCACGGTCGAGCCGATCAAGGGCCTCCCGGTGGAGAAGGACCTGATCGTGGACATGGAGCCGTTCTTCCAGTCCTTCCGCGAGGTCATGCCGTTCCTGATCAACCGCGGCCACGAGCCCACGAAGGAACGCCTGCAGTCCGCCGAGGACCGCGAGCGGTTCGACGACACCACCAAGTGCATCCTCTGCGCCGCGTGCACCTCGTCCTGCCCGGTGTTCTGGACCGACGGCCAGTACTTCGGCCCGGCGGCGATCGTCAACGCGCACCGCTTCATCTTCGATTCCCGTGATGACGCCGGTGACATGCGCCTGGAAATCCTCAACGACAAAGAAGGCGTGTGGCGCTGCCGCACCACCTTCAACTGCACCGAGGCATGCCCCCGCGGCATCCAGGTCACGCAGGCGATCGCCGAGGTCAAGCAGGCCATCCTGTCCCGCAAGATCTAGGACCCGGCCCGCCACAACCTGCAGAGCCAGAACCTGGCAAGTCAGCAGCAAAAGAAACACGACGACGGCGCCTCCCACCTGCCAGGTGGGGGCGCCGTCGTCGTAGCCCGCCAGCACGAAAGGTCCACGTGTCCCGCTCCGAGAAAGTCTCCTTCCAGGGTTCCACCGGCGAAATCCTCTCCGGCATCGTCGACGTCCCCGAGGGACCGGTGAAAGGCTGGGGCGTGTTCTCGCACGGCTTCACGCTGGGCAAGGACAGCCCCGCGGCCTCAAGGATCTGCAAGGCGCTGGCGGACAACGGAGTGGGCATGCTCCGCTTCGACAACCTTGGCCTCGGCGAATCGGCCGGCCTGTGGTCGGAGGGCTCCTTCAGCCACAAGGTGGCGGACACCGTGAAGGCCGCGGAATTCATGCGCCGGACCGGCCGGGCGGTCTCGCTGCTCGTGGGCCACTCCTTTGGCGGAGCCGCCGTCCTGGCGGCCGCGCGGGAGATCCCGGAGCTCGACGCCGTCGCCACCGTGGGCGCGCCGTTCTCCCCCAACCATGTGGCCCACGTCTTTGACGCCGCCCTGGACCGGATCCTCAGCGAGGGCAGCGCGGAAGTGGACCTGGGCGGCAAACGGGTGGAGATCCGCCGGCACTTCGTGGAGGACCTGGAGAACGCCGACCTGACGGACTGCATCCGGCGGCTCGGGAAGCCGCTCCTGGTGCTGCACTCCCCCACCGACAACACCGTCGGCATCGAGAATGCGAGCACCATCTTCCAGACCGCACGGCATCCGCGCAGCTTCGTCTCGCTCGAGGGCAGCGATCACTTGTTGACGGCCAAGGGCCAGGCGGCCCGCGCCGCGAAGATTATTTCAGCCTGGGCCGACCAGTACCTCGACGCCACCTCGTAGCCACGGCCGGGCGGGGGCTCTCCGCCGGCTCAACGGGGGTCTTGCCCGGCTGGACCCGGCGGGCGCCCCACCCCGTCTTTTTGCCGGCTGGGGCCAGACTGAGGTCCTGCTCCCGGATCGCCACCCACGAGGCGCACACCAGATAGACCTGGCTGACCAGGTTGAACCAGATCAGCAGGCCGATAATGATCGCGAAGGGCGCCAGGATGGGGTTCCTGCCCGCACTGGCCAGCAGTTGTGTGCTGAAGATCTGCAGCACGGTGGTGCCCACCGCGGCGAAGAGGGTCCCCTCCAGCAGTGCGCGCCGGGCCGGCTTCAGCCCCGCGGCCACCCGGAACATGATCACGGCGGTACCCCAACCGAGCAGCAGCGGAACCATGATTGTGACGGAGGTCGCCAGGGGCCCGGCCAGCAGCGGATCGAGGTTCAGCTGCGCGGCCACCCAGTCCGCCGCCGTACCGAACACCAGCGAGGCTCCGGCGCTGATCACCAGGGCCACCCCCAGCAGGAGCAGGGTGCCGACGTCGCGCAGTATTTGCAGGACCGGATTCATGCCGCGCGGGCCGAGTTGCATCATGCCCCGCACGCCGTCGCGGACGCCGCTGATCCAGCCCAGCGACGTGAACACCGTCACCGCGGCGGCGATCACGGCGGTCCAGCCCAAGCCGGAGGGGTCCAGCAGCGCGTACGGGTCAACCAGGCCCTCGCTGCCGTTGACCTGCAGGAGGCCGGGCGCGGTCATGGCCACGCTCCTGATGATTTGGTCCAGCAGCGCGGGTTGCCCGCTCAGGAATAGGCCAGCCAGGGAGAACCCGGTGGCCAACAGGCCCGTAATGGAGAAAAACATCCTGAACCCGATGCCGGCACTCATCAGCGGGCCGTGCTGGCGTCCGTAGTGCTGGAACACCCGCAGCGGCCGGAGCGTGTTGAGCCGGGCCAGCAGCCACGGCACCATCGCCAACAGCGACGCGATGCCCCCGCCGCCGGAGCGTCGAACCTTGCCCCAGTCGACCCTCTTCCGGATGACTTCCAGTTTCAGCCCGGCCAGATCGGTGGGAAGGGGCGGCTCAGCGGGCGCCCGCGGCACCGTCCTCGCCTCGGTCGTTGTCAGGTTCGGTCCCAAAGTCAAGCTCTTCCCGTAGCTGCCAGATGCCGTTGTCATCGTGCTCGTAAAGTCCCATGCTAGCCACCGGGAACGTGGCCCTGTAATCCTTGAGCGCCGTTTCGGCCTCGTCGAGACTCTCGGGGGCGACGTCGTGGGCGACCGTGACGTGCGGATGGTAGGCGAACGGCAGTTCCCGCTCCAGCGGTCCGGTCTGCAGCTGCTGGTGCAGGCTGACACAATCGCCGAAGCCGTCCTCAACGTTGAGGAAGACCACGGGAGACACGGGCCGGAAGGATCCGGTCCCGGCGATGGTCACGTTGAAGGGCTCCTGCTTGCTCGCCACGTCACGCACATGGTTGCGCGTCGCTTCCCAGTCCTGGGTCGTGGTGGTGGTCACCAGCGTGATGTGGGCAGGGATGACGCCCGCCATGGGGTCTCCGAAGGACGCCCGCCAGCGCTGGAGCTCCTCGGCGATTTCCGCCGGGAACCCCAGGATCACGCCGATACTGATGCCTTCGCTGCGCTGTCCATTGCCCTCGGCGTCCTGGAACTCTGGAGCCGCGCTGCTGCTGCCGCCGGCACGCATGGAGGTGCGTGCCGGCTCGTTAGCGGTGACTTTGCTGACGGAGGACATTGCGCTAGCGGACTCCCTGGGTTCCGGCGTAGGGCAGGAACCCCACCTTGGCGTAGACGTCGCGCAGGGTGACGGAGGCGATTTCGCGGGCCTTGTCGGCGCCGAGCGCCAGCAGCCGGTCGAGTTCCGCGGGGTCATCCAGCAGTTCGTTGGCCCGGTCCCGGATGGGGGTCAGACGCTCCGCCACGACCTCGGCGAGGTCGACCTTGAGGTGGCCGTACATTTTGCCCTGGTAGGCGGCGACGAGGGCCTCCACGCTTTGCCCGGTGATCGCCGAGTAGATGGTCAGGAGGTTGGAGACCCCGGGCTTGGCCTCGCGGTCGAAGCGGATCTCCGTCTCGGCGTCGGTCACGGCGGATTTGATCCGCTTGGCGATGACCTTGGGATCATCCAGGAGGTTGATCAGCCCCGCCGGTGATTCCGCAGACTTGGACATCTTGGCGGTGGGGTTCTGCAGATCGTAGATTTTCGCCGATTCCTTCTGGATGAAGGGCGCCGGAACGTTGAAGGTCTCTCCGAAGCGGGAGTTGAAGCGCTGGGCCAGGTCGCGGCTGAGCTCCACGTGCTGCCGCTGGTCCTCTCCCACGGGCACACCGTGCGGCTGGTAGAGGAGGATGTCCGCGGCCTGCAGGACCGGGTAGGTGAACAGGCCCACGCTGGCCTGGTCCGAGCCGTGCCGTGAGGCCTTGTCCTTGAACTGGGTCATCCGGGAGGCCTCGCCGAAGCCGGTGATGCAGTTCAGGACCCAGGCGAGCTGGGCGTGCTCGGGCACCTGGGACTGGACGAAGAGGGTGCACTTGTCCACGTCCACGCCGCCGGCAATGTACTGCGCGGCCGTGACCCGGGTGCGGTGGGCCAGTTCGGCCGGGTCCTGCGGCACCGTGATCGCGTGCAGGTCCGGGATGAAGAAGATGGCGTCAAATTCATCCTGCATCCGGACCCAGTTCACCAGGGCGCCGAGGTAGTTGCCCAGGTGCAGGGAGTCCGCCGAGGGCTGCATGCCGGAGAGGATGCGCTGCCTGACCCCCAGGGGTACAGCAGTGGTGGGGACGGCGGCGGTGGCGGTGGTGGTTTCGGCGGCGGCGCCGTTGACCGGGGTCACAGTGGAGGGAGAAGTCATGCGTGGGAGCCTTAAGACTAGAGCCGGTAGTCCACTACCAGCGGGGCGTGGTCGGAGAAGCGTGTATCCCAGGACGGTGCCCGGTCGACGACGGCTGACACTGCGGCAGCAGCGAGAGCGGGCGTGGCCATGTGATAGTCAATGCGCCAGCCGGTGTCGTTGTCGAAGGCCTGTCCCCGTTGCGACCACCAAGTGTAGGGGCCGTCGACGTTACCCGCCAGGCCCCTGTGAACATCCTTCCAGCCGATATCCTCGCCGAAGAACCGGTCGAAGTACGCCCGTTCCTCCGGCAGGAAGCCGGCACGTTTGACGTTGCCCTTCCAGTTCTTGATATCCAGTTCCGTGTGGCCGACGTTGAGGTCGCCCACCACGAGGGCGTGGTCGCTGTGTTTGCCCAGCTCGGGAAGCCGGTTGAGCATCACGTCGAGGAACCGGAACTTGTCGTCCTGCTTCGGGGTGCCCGCCTCGCCGGAGTGCACATAGGCGCTGGCGACGGTCAGCTGCGAGGCCTCCCCCTCCGCGTTGCGGACAATGTAGTCGGCTTCGACCCAGCGGCCAGCGGTGGCGAAGTAATCGTCCCCGATGCCCACGCGGGTCTTCAGGGGTTCGGTCCGGGAGGCGATGGCGACGCCTGCGCGGCCCTTGGCTTCGGCTTCGGCGTGCAGGATGTACCAGCCCTCGCCGAGCAGGTCGTGGACGATCGCGTCAGGCGCGCGGACTTCCTGCAGGCAGAGGATGTCCACTTCGCGGGGCTCAAGCCATTCCGCCATGCCGTTCCTGTAGGCGGCACGGAGGCCATTGACGTTGACTGATGCGATGCGAAGGTTGTCCTTCTTCAATGCCGAACTCACCCGATCCACTCTAGTCGACAATGGTTCCGGCGACAGGTTCGTCGGTGCCGGAGGACTTGATCATGTCCCGGGCGTTGGTGGCGGTGATCTCGATGGTCTCTAGTGCCCGACGGATCGTGTCCTGGTCCGAGGCGGCGCCCTTCGCCCGTTCCTGCTCGACGACGCGGACCTGCACCTGCACAATCTTGAACGAGTGGTCCAGTTTCAGGTCCCGGACCTCGTCGGATTCGCGGCGGGCCTGCACGAGGCGGGTGCCGCCGTGGTCAACACTGCCCGACGACGGCGCCCGGCCGGCGGCCGCGTTGAAGGCGTTCTGCGCTTCGGTGAGCTTGGCGCCGGCCTTCTTGGCTGCCTTCTGGATGCTGAAGACCACGAAGGAGGCCAGGGCGAGCCAGAAGCCGGCGATGATCGCCACGAGCCAGCCGACGACGTCGTTCTGGTTCGCAGCAAAGATGACCGCGACGACGAAGGCGATGATAAACACCATCATCCCGGGTCCGCTGATGCGGAACATGGAGAACTTGCCTGCGGCGCTGTTCGGGGACGGCTTGGAAGACGCGGGGTTGCCCAGAGATTGCATGAGCCCATTATCGCAAACCCTCGCGCCGCCCCGGGCACCTTCCACCCGGGGCGAACGGAGGACGCTCGGAGCGGACCTCGGTTTCATGAACTATTTGAGGAACAGCCGGCGCAGCCGGCCGGTGGTGAGCAGCACGCCGAAGGCGATCATCACGAGGTAGTAGCCGATGTGCACCGCCGTCGCCGGGGTGAAAACGCCCACGCTGATCTGCCGGAGCAATTCCACGCCGTGCCACAGCGGCATGGCCTGGATGAGCCACTGGATGTACTGCGGGTAGACGCTGAGCGGGTAGAAGGTGGCACTGAACAGGAACATCGGCAGCATCACGAAGTTGATCCAGTCCATCTGCTGGAACGTCTTCATAAAACTCGTGATGCCCATGCCGAAACTCGCGAAGCCGAAGGCGATAAGTACCGCGGCCGGGATCATCAGGATGGCCCACGGCGTCGTGATCAGCCCCATCACACCCATCACGGCGGTGAACCCCGTGGCGTACATCAGCCCGCGCAGCAGGGCCAGGAAAATCTCCCCCATGGCGACGTCGAGCGGGCCCAGGGAGGTGTAGAGCATGCCCTGGTATAGCTTGGCGAAGTTCATCTTGAAGAAGACGTTCCAGGTGGAGTCGTAGACCGCGCCGTTCATCGCGGACACGGCCAGCAGCGCCGGGGCGATGTAGGCGGCGTAGGAGATCTCCCCGCCGCCGGGCCCCTGCACCGAGCCGACGATCGCGCCCAGGCCGACGCCCATCGAGATCAGGTACAGCACGGGTTCGAAGAAGCCGGAGAGCATGACCATCCAGTTACTGCTCTTGGTGGCCATCAGCCCGCGGGCTACGACGGCGCGGACGTTGCGCGAGTACAACGGCCCGAACTTCCGGTTGCGGGCGGCCTCGGTGGCGCTGTGGCTGGTGGTTACGGCGCTCATCCGGCCATCCTTTTGATGAACTGGCGTTTGGCCAGGACCCAGCCCACCACCGTGAGGACCAGAAGGAAGACGAGGTGTGCGATGGTCAGCAGCGGGGGCTCCTGGTAGCCGTAGCTGAAGACCCGGCCCAGCTCGGTGCCGTGCCAGATCGGTGAGATCCAGCCGATCCAGCGCACGGCGAGGGGCAGGGTGTCCAGCGGGAAGAAGGTGCCGGAAAACAGGAACAGCGGCATCACGATGAAGCGCATCACCATGGCGAACTGGCCCTTGTCCTCCTTGATCGAGGCGGCGTAGGCCATCAGCGGCAGCCCGAAGGACAGCCCGGCGAGGGTGGCGACCAGAATCGATACCCAGCCCCAGCCGCTCGGCGACGCCCCGAACAGCGCCACCACACCGAAGTAGATGGCGGACTGCAGCGCGAAGCGCACCGTGACGGCGATGATCTGCCCGAGGGCGATCTGCTCCGGGGTCAGCGGCGAGGCGTGCGGCCCGTAGTAGACCCGGCGCCATTTGAAACCGTCCATCACCGGGAAGGTGAATTCGTTCGCCGCCGTCATGACCGCGGCCGAGATCAACAGCGCCGGTGCGATGAAGGTCAGGTAGCTGACCCCGCCGAAGCCGGCCTCGCTGTTGGTGTCGACCAGGGTGGCCAGTCCCACGCCCATCGCGAAGAGGTACGCGACGGGCTGCCCCACGCCGTACATCACGATGGTCCAGCCGTAGCTCTTCATCACCCGGAGGACGTGTTCGGCGAAGTAGAGGGAACCCCAGCGCCGTGCCCGGGCGGCCGAGACCTCCGGCGAATGCGCGCGCAGGACGGGAGAGGCCGGGGCGCCCGGGGCCGCGCCGGCCGCGGCCCCGGTAGCGGCCGCCGGCTCCGGCAGCCCGGCTTTCCTAGTCAACGAGGCTCCTGCCGGTCAGGCGCAGGAAGACGTCCTCGAGCGAGGACCGGCGCACCAGCGAGGTCACCGGGCGCAGTCCGCGGGCGGAGACCTCTTCGAGGGCGGCCTCGCCGTCGTGGGCGTAGATCAGGACGCGGTCCGGCAGGGTTTCCAGCCGTTCGCCGATGCCTTCGAGTTCGGCGCCGACCGTGGCGTTGCGTTCCGAGCCGAAGCGCAGCTCCAGGACCTCCCGGGTGGAGTACTCGCGGATCAGGCTGGCGGGCGAGCCCTCGGCCATGATCTTGCCCTTGTCCACCACGATCAGGCGGTCGCAGAGCTGCTCGGCCTCGTCCATGTAGTGGGTGGTGAGGATCAGGGTGACGCCCTGCTCCTTGAGCCGGAACAGCCGGTCCCAGAGGATGTGCCGGGCCTGCGGGTCCAGCCCGGTGGTGGGTTCGTCCAGGAGCAGGAGCCGGGGTTCATTGATGAGGGACCGCGCGATCGTGAGGCGGCGCTTCATGCCGCCGGAGAGCGCGTCGACCTTGGATTTGGCCTTGTCCGTAAGCTGCGCGAACTCCAGCAGCTCATCGGCTTTGGGCCTGAGGTAGCTCATGGGCAGGCCGAAGTAGCGCCCGTAAACCAATAGGTTGTCGCGGACCTTGAGTTCCTCGTCAAGGTTGTCCTGCTGCGGGACAACGCCCAGGTGCGCGCGGACCTCCGGCCCGTTCTGGTCGGGGTCCAAGCCCATGATGCTCAGGCTTCCGGAGGTCCGCTGCGACACCCCGCCGATCATCTTCATGGTGGTGGACTTCCCGGCGCCGTTGGGGCCCAGCAGGCCAAAGGCCTCACCGGCGGGCACGGAGAAGGAGATGCCGTCGACGGCGGCGACGTCGCCGTAACGTTTCGTGAGGTTTTCGGCCGTGATCACGTACTGCGGCGGGCCGGGTTCGGAGGGGCTGCTCAATGGGGCGTCCTTTTGGGAGGCTTCCTTGGCTGAGGATTCTCTTGAGACTAGTTCAGGCACCCGAATCACGGTAGTGGATACCGCCGAACTATGAAAGAGTCTTTTCGTAAAAAATCCAGACGTTTGCCGTTCCGTGATGTCCGGGGCTTAAACGGCTCGGGGCGCCACCTCCGGGAAGGAGGGGCGCCCCGGGCGCGGGCGGGACTCAGGCAGTGCCGGGACTCAGGCGGCGCCGGAGGGGCCCGCCTCTGCCAGGTGGCGTTCGGCGGTTTCGACCACATTGGCCAGCAGCATGGCGCGGGTCATCGGGCCCACTCCGCCGGGGTTCGGCGAGAGCCAGGCGGCGACATCGGCCGCGGCGGGGTCCACGTCCCCGGTGACCACCGCCTTACCCGAGCCGTCATCGACGCGGCTGACGCCGACGTCGAGCACGATGGCGCCCGGCTTGAGGTCCTCCGCCTTGATCATGTGCGGCTGGCCGGCCGCGGCAATCACGACGTCGGCCTGCCGGAGTTCGGCGGGCAGGTCGACCGTGCCGGTGTGCGCCAGGATGACCGTGGCGTTGACGTCCTTGCGGGTCAGCAGCAGTCCCACTGGGCGGCCGATGGTGACGCCGCGGCCCACCACCAGGACGCGCTTGCCGTTGAGGTTGATGCCGTGCCGGGTGAGCAGCTCCACGCAGCCCTTGGGGGTACACGGCAGCGGGGATTTCATCGGGCCGCTGACGTTGGCCACGAGCCGGCCGAGGTTCATCGGGTGCAGGCCGTCGGCGTCCTTCTCGGGGTCCATGGCCTCCAGGATGACGTCCTGGTCGATGTGCTTGGGCAGCGGGAGCTGGACGATGTAGCCGGTGCATTCCGGGTTGTCGTTGAGCTCCCGGACCACGGCCAGCAACTCCTCCTGGGTGGTCTCCTCCGGCAGGTCGCGGCGGATGGACGTGATGCCCACCTCGGCGCAGTCCTTGTGTTTGCCGCCGACGTACCAGGTGCTGCCCGGGTCGGAACCGACCAGGATGGTGCCCAGGCCCGGGACGATCCCGCGGGTCTTCAGCGCGGCCACGCGTTCGGTCAGTTCGGCCTTGATCGTGGCGGCGGTGGCCTTGCCGTCGAGGATCCGCGCGGTTTCAGCCGTTTGTGCGGTTTCAGCAGAAGTCATGGCCTACCACTGCTCGTGCTGCGGGTACAGCGGGAAGTCGGCGGCGAGCTTGTCCACGCGGGACTGGAGCGCCTCGATGTTGGTGGCGGAACCCGCCTTCAGCGCGGTCGCGATGATCTCGGCGACCTCGGTGAACTCCTCGGCGCCGAAGCCACGGGTGGCCAGGGCCGGGGTGCCGATGCGCAGGCCTGAGGTGACCATCGGCGGGCGCGGGTCGAACGGCACGGCGTTGCGGTTGACCGTGATACCGACCGAGTGCAGGAGGTCCTCGGCCTGCTGGCCGTCGAGCTGGGAGTTGCGCAGGTCCACCAGGACCAGGTGCACATCGGTGCCGCCGGTCAGGACGGAGACGCCGGCGTCGGACACGTCGGACTGGTTGAGGCGGTCGGCGATGATCCGGGCGCCCTCGATGACGCGTTCCTGGCGCTCCTTGAATTCTTCCGTGCCGGCGATCTTGAACGCGACGGCCTTGGCGGCGATCACGTGCATGAGCGGTCCGCCTTGCTGGCCCGGGAAGACGTTGGAGTTGATCTTCTTGGCCCACTCCTGCTTGGCCAGGATCACGCCGGAGCGGGGGCCGGCGAGGGTCTTGTGCACGGTGGAGGTGACGACGTCGGAGTGCGGCACCGGGCTCGGGTGCAGTCCGGCGGCAACGAGGCCGGCGAAGTGCGCCATGTCGGTCCAGAGCAGGGCGCCGACCTCGTCGGCGATCGAGCGGAAGGCCGCGAAGTCGAGGTGGCGCGGGTAGGCGGACCAGCCGGCGATGATGACCTTGGGCTTCTCGGCGATGGCCTGCGCGCGGAGCTTGTCCATGTCGATGCGGAAGTTGTCTTCCTCGACCTGGTACGCGGCGACGTCATAGAGCTTGCCGGAGAAGTTGAGCTTCATGCCGTGGGTCAGGTGGCCGCCGTGGGCCAGGGACAGGCCCAGGATCTTGTCCCCCGGAGTGATCATCGCGGAGAGCGCCGCGGCGTTGGCCTGGGCGCCGGAGTGCGGCTGGACGTTGGCGTATTCGGCGCCGAAGAGCTCCCTGACCCGGTCGATCGCGAGCTGTTCGGCGATGTCGACGTACTCGCAGCCGCCGTAGTAGCGGCGGCCGGGGTAACCCTCGGCGTACTTGTTGGTCAGGACCGAGCCCTGGGCTTCCATCACAGCGCGCGGGGCGAAGTTCTCGGAGGCGATCATTTCCAGGGTGCCGCGCTGGCGGCCCAGTTCCTGGGCGAGGACGGCGGCAATTTCGGGGTCAAGGTCGGCCAGCGGCTGGTTGCTCACGGCGGCTGAAGAAAGGCTAAGAGAGGTGGTCACGGGGGAACTCCTGGCTAGGCAACGGGCACTGCTTAAGGTCAGGTTACCGGCTGGCCCGCGGCGGCGCCCCAAGATTACGGCCCCGGGATGCGGGGACGTGCCAGGGGGCCGGCACCCGCAGTGGGCGCCGATGCGGGCCGGCAGCGGGGTGCTGCCAACCGGAAAAACATGACCCTCGGCCCAGGCGTACGATCCGTGGTCTTCGTGAGTGCCGCTCCCTGGTGGTTAGCCACCCAACGCCAGTTGCGACCGTTCCAGACTACCCCAGACCGGCGGCCCGGACCCAGCCCCTGGTTGACCGCGGGTAGGCTTGTCTTCCGTGACTGACGACCAGCTGACTGCTTCCTATATCCTGACCCTCTCCTGCCCGGACCGCCCCGGAATCGTGCACGCCGTCGCGGGCGCCCTGCTCGTCGCGGGCTGCAATATTACGGATTCGCAGCAGTACGGCAGCCAGAGCACCGGCACCTTCTTTATGCGCGTCGAGGCCACGACGGCCTCCTCCCAGCTGGAGCTCCAGGCCGCCCTGGAGCCCGTCGCCCAGGCCTTCGGCATGCAGTGGAGCCTCAACCCGGCCGGCCGGAAGGTCCGCACCCTGTTGATGGCCAGCACATCCGCGCACTGCCTCAATGACCTGCTGTTCCTGCAGCGCTCCGGCACCCTGCCGATCGAGATCCCGGCCATCGTGTCCAACCACCGGGACCTGGCGGGGCTGGCCGAGTTCTACGGCATCCCCTTCCACCACATCCCGGTCACCCCGGACACGAAGGTCCAAGCGGAGGACCAGCTGCGGGCGCTGATGGCCGAACACGACATCGAGCTCACGGTCCTGGCCCGCTACATGCAGATCATCTCCGACGAACTCTGCCAGCAGCTGACCGGCAAGGCCATCAACATCCACCATTCCTTCCTGCCGTCCTTCAAGGGCGCCAAGCCCTACCACCAGGCGCACGCCCGGGGCGTGAAGCTCATCGGCGCCACCGCGCACTACGTGACGGCTGCCCTGGACGAGGGGCCGATCATCGAGCAGGAAGTCATCCGGGTGGACCACCGGCGCACGGCCGAGCAGTTCGTCCAGATGGGCCGCGATGTGGAGGGCCGCACGCTGGCCCAGGCCGTGCAGTGGCATGCCGAGCACCGGGTCCTGCTCGACGGGAACCGGACGGTTGTTTTCAACTGAGCCCGGTTGTTTTCAGCTGACGGCGGTCATTGAATAGGGGTATGGCACTTTCCCCGGAAGATCCGCTGACCGAGTTCGTGGCCCTGCTCAAGGCCGAGGGGCGCGAGGGCGTCCTGGGCCTGGACTGCGGCCAGGGCGCGGACGGGCTGCGCTTTGTCCAGTCCGGCATCCATTTCACCGGCGTCGACCCGTCGGAGGAGCACATCCACTCGGCGCGCGCCCGGGGCCTGGAAGCCTCGGTCGCGGCGGCCGGCTCGCTGCCTTTTGCCGACTCGGTGTTCCCGTCCGTGTGGGCGGTGGACGCCCTCGCGGGACTGCCCCCGGAGGAATGGGACGACGTCGTCCGGGAACTGGGGCGGGTGGCGGCGCCCGGCGCGCCGATCGCCGTCGTCCTCCCGGAACAGGGCCTCCCGGAACAGGGCACCGGCTTCACCGTGCTCCGCTCCCCCGCCTGAAAACACCCGTTGACCTATCAGTTGTGGTTGTTCCCAGCGCTGAGAGTGACCACAACTGAAAGGTCAACGGCTCAGGGGCGGCGCACACTGCGCATGTAGCCGCCCAGGAAACCTCCAACAATCAGCACGACGCCGCCCAGCCGGGCCAGCCGCACGCCCAGCCTGTGACGTCCGCGGGCACGCGCAGCCCAGGAGGCCAGGAAGATCAGCGTCGCCGTGCCGTTCGCCGCGGCATGGACGACGCCGACGCGTCGGGTGGCGCGGTCCGCCTGGGCCCATTCGGCCCAGCCGGTGATTCCCGTGGGGCCGGCCGCGACGACGCCGAGGGCCACCAGCCGGGCGGCTGCCCGCCGGGTTCCCTCGTCGGGGAAGAGGTCCAGGAAGATCGCCATGAACCAGGCCCCGAACGGCACGTCGGTGGCGACGGCATGCGGGATGCTGCCGGTGGCGTCACCCCGGAAAAAGCTGCGCAGCCTGGGGTTGGCCACCAGCCGGCCCGCGAGAGGCTCCGCCGCCCGGACGGCCGGATCGAGGCGGTCCGACTCCTCCAGCCGCCGCATCACTCGTCGGAATCTCCCGTTTTCCGTCACCACGGACCACCTCCCGGACAGCGCCTTTGATGGCCCCGATCCTACTCAGCCCCGGCCCCGGTTCAACCCCCGTTGCGCTATCACTTGTGGTGGTTCTCAGCCCTGAAAACCTCAACAAGTGATAGCGCAACGGGTTGGGGGTGTGTCCTAGGCTGGAGGCATGGCTCCCATTTACGCTTTCGCCGGGGACACCCCGGCCGTCCACGCATCCGCCTTCATCGCACCGAGCGCCTCGGTGATCGGCAAGGCCACGCTCGCCGAGAACTCCAGCGCCTTCTACGGCGTCTCCGTCCGGGCCGACACCGCCGCGATCAGCGTGGGCGCCGGCAGCAACCTGCAGGACAACGTGGTGCTGCACGCGGACCCGGGCTTCCCCTGCACGGTCGGCGCCCGGGTCAGCGTCGGCCACAGCGCCGTCGTACACGGCTGCACGGTCGAGGACGACTGCCTGATCGGTATGAGCGCCACCATCCTCAACGGAGCGGTGATCGGCGCCGGCTCGCTCGTGGCCGCCGGCGCCGTGGTGCTGGAAGGCACCGTGGTCCCGCCCCGCTCGCTGGTCGCCGGGGTGCCGGCCAAGGTCCGCCGCGAACTTACCGACGAGGAGTTCGCGGGCGTGCAGCAGAACGCGGCGCACTACCAGGAGTCGGCCCGGGCGCACCGCGACCTGCACGGCTAAGCACGCCGGGAGACTCAGTCCAGCGAGATCGGGCCCAGTTCGTCCAGCACATCGCCCGGGCCCGGGTTCCCGGCGGCCGATGACCCGCCCAGGTGGTTGACGACGCCCCACACCGCGTTCAGTCCGGTGGTCACGGCGCCCTCGGCCCACCCGGCGGTGAAGGAGACGTCGTCGCCGGCCAGGAAGATCCCGCGCTGCCCCTCCGGGAGGGTGTCCTGCTTGAAGTGGCTGAAGAGGCGCTGCTGGTAGCGGTAGTGCCCCGGCAGGTTGGCTTTGAAGGCCCCCATGAAGTTGGGGTCCGCTTCCCACGAGACGGTGATGGGCTGACCGACGATGTGGCCGGCGATGTCCACGCCCGGGTAGATCTGCGCGAGCGAGTGCAGCATGAGCTCGACCCGCTGGTCCGCGTCCAGCGCCAGCCATTTGAGCGCGTCGTCGTTCCAGGTGTAGGAGAGCAGGATCACCGCAGGCTGGTCGGGTCCGTTGTCCAGCAGGTAGGTGGCCCGGTTCAGCCGGTCCGTCAGCGTCATGGACATGACCTCGCGTCCGGTAGCGGGATCGATGTCCTTCCAGAAGGGCCGGTCGACCATCACGAAGGTCTTGGACGACTGCATGTAGTGCGAGCGTTCGATCGCGGTCCACAGTTCTGCCGGGAACAGGGTTTCCTCGGTGTGGATCCGCGTCGAGAGCAGCCATGACTGGCAGGTGGTGATGACGGCTGGGTAGGCCGCCTCGCGGCCCCACCGTTCCCGGAGGCGGAAGTCGCCGCTGCCGTCCCGGGCGATCCGGTCCACGGCGCCCCGCGGGGCGCCGGCGTGCAGCGATGCCAGCGAGGTTCCCTCGGGCCAGTGGACCATGCCCGACGGCGCGTGCTGCCAGAGCGCTTCGGGGAGCCGTTGCGCTCCGCCGGCAATGAGCCGGTGCGCGTCGTCGGCGTCGGTGTAGACGACGCGCAGGATTTCCAGGATGGAGTTGGGGAAGTCCGTGTCCCAGCCGCCCGTGCCGAAGCCCACCTGTCCGAACGCTTCGCGGTGGGCGAATCCGGCCTGCTTGAAGGAGTCGCTGCCGGCGATGAAACCGTAGAAGGTCTGCTCATCCAGCAGGGGCAGCAGCGCGTTCCACAGCTCCTTGATCCGGGCGGTGTCCCGGGCGCGGATGGCGTCCTGCATCTCGGCGAACTTGGCGCCGTCGTTGACGGCCGCCTTCCAGGCCTCCGCGACTTCCCGGAAGAACGGCGGGAGGTCCGCCGGGGTGCGGGCGTAGTGCTTCTGCCCGGCGAGCTCGATCACCGTGCTGGAGGTCGCCGCCGCCAGCGGGTTGGGGAACTCCTGGGTTTCCAGTCCGAGCAGCTCGACGTAATGGTAGAAGGCCTTGCCCGAGACCGGGAAGCGCATCCCGCCGAGGTCGGCGACGACGCCGGCGGCCGAGGGGAAGGCCGCGGTCCGCAGCCGTCCGCCGATCTGGTCCGCTTCGTAGAGGACCGGGCGCAGGCCCAGTTTCATCAGCTCATAGGCCGCCACCAGCCCGGAGAGCCCCGCGCCGACGACGGCCACTTCGGTCCCGTGGAGCCCGGCCGGGATGGCGCCCAGGCCGTCCGGATGCGCGAGGTAGTGGTCGTAGCTGAACGGAAAGTCGGGGTTCAGCATGGTGATGGGAGGCTGGTCGCCGGAGCCCGGCGCTGCCGGTCCGGGGGCCGGGAGTTCTGTGGCGGTTGTCATGAGTGGTGTGCTTTCATCGGTTCGGGCGTGGTTGTGGAGTCGGACGGCGCCGCGGCGGATAGTTCACGGTATTCCTCGTGGCTGAGTGCCGCCACCCGGGAGTGCCTGCGGCCGTAGCCGAAGTAGACGGCCAGGCCCACCAGCATCCACAGCCCAAAGACCACCCAGGTGTCGGCGCCCAGGTTGAGCATGAGGTAGCCGCACATGGCGGCGCCGAGGATGGGGGTCAGCGGAAACAGCGGGACGCGGAAGCTGCGCGTGAGCTCGGGCCGGTGGCGCCGCAGGTGGATGACGGCGACGTTGACCAGGGCGAAGGCGAAGAGCGTGCCGATGCTGGTCGCGTCCGCCAGCGCTCCGAGCGGGACGAGGCCCGCAGTGAGGGCGACGGCGGAGCCCACAATCAGGGTTCCGGCAACCGGGGTGCCGGTGCGGGGCGAAACGCGGCCGAAGACCCTCGGCACCATGCCGTCCCGTGCCATCGACAGCAGGATGCGGGTCTGTCCGTAGAGGACCGTCAGCACGATGCTGGCGATGGCCAGCACGGCCCCGACGGCGAACACCAGCGCAATCCAGGGCTGCCCGGTGGTCTCTTCCAGGATCTTCACGAGGGCGGCTTCGGTGCCGTCGAACCAGCCCCAGGGCCGGGCGCCGATCGCGGCGACCGCGACGAGGATGTAGATGGTGGTGACGATCACCATCGAGAGCAGGATGGCCCGGGGCAGGTCGCGCTTCGGATTGCGGGCCTCCTCGCCGGCCGTGGAGGCTGCGTCGAACCCGATGTAGGAGAAGAACACCCGGGATGCGGCGGCGGAGACGCCGGCGGCGCCCATCGGCATCAGCGGTTCGAAGTGTGCGGCAGTAAAGGCGGTGAAGGCCACGGCGCAGAAGAACACCAGGATGCCCACCTTGACCACCACAATGGCCGTGTTGATCCAGGCGCTTTCCTTGGCGCCGCGGACCAGCAGCGCCGTGGCCAGGACAACGATCACGATCGCCGGCGCGTTGAGCACTCCGCCGTCTCCGGGCGGCTGCGAGATGGCGTCCGGCAGCGCCAGGCCGAAAACGGCGAGGGCTTCGTTGACGTATTGGCCGGCCCCGACCGCGACGGCGGCCACGGAGACGGCGTATTCCAGCACCAGGCACCAGCCGCAGATCCAGGCCATGCCTTCGCCCATGGTCGCGTACGTGTAGGAGTAGCTCGATCCGGCTGCGGGCACCATCCCGGCCATCTCGGCATAGGAGACGGCAGAGAGCAGCGCGGCGAGTCCGGCGATTGCGAAGGCGATCCAGATGGCCGGACCGGCCAGCGGCACGGATTCGCCCAGGATCACCAGGATGCCGGTGCCGAGGGTGGCGCCGACGCTGATCATCGTCAGCTGCAGCACACCGAAGCTGCGGACCAGCCGCGTGCCGCCGTGGCCGGTTTCGGCTTCGCTGACGAGCTGTCCGATCGGCTTGCGGCGAAGCAGCTGCGCGGTCAGTCCGGGACGGCCCGTGGTGGCCGGTGGCCGTTCTCCAATAAGAGTTGGCGCAGTCATCGTTGACGTCCTTATCTTCAGTAGTGGTCTTTTTTCCCCGCATCCAGCCTAGGCTTGTGAGCCAGCTCTCACGGTTGTGCAAAATGACCTATAGTCTTCAGCCATGAGACTTAATGCACCGACGCCCGCGGCCTTTGACCCCCGTGGCAGCCGTGGCTGCTGACGACGGCGAGCGGCTGGGCTTCGTCACCCTGGCGCAGTTCCTGCGCCAGCTGCCGCCGGAGTTGGTGGTGCTGCACGACGGCGGCAACGGAGCGGAGCGGCTGCGCTGGGTGGAGCCGAGCGAGCTGGAGGATCCCACCCCGTACCTGCTCGACGGCGAGTTCCTGCTCACCGCCGGCCTCCCGTTCCTGGGCGGGGGCGGCGCAGAGGAACCCGCGGATGCCTACGTGCAGCGCCTGGTCCGAGCGCGCGTCTCCGCCCTGGGCTTTGGCCTGGAACCGTACTTCGACGCAGTGCCCGATACCGTGGTGCAGGCCTGCCGGCGGCACAACCTGACCCTCGTGGCTGTCCCGAAGACCGTTCCCTTCGCCGCCGTCGGCCTGGAATTCTCGCAACTGCTGGAATCGGACAACGCCACGACGTTCCGGCAGCTCGCGGACACTAACCGGCAGCTCATGCGGGCCGTGCTGTCGGCGCGGCCGGAACACGAGCTCCTAGCCGCCCTCGTGCAGCGGGTTCCGGTCTGGGCGGTCCTCGTGGGCGCCGACGGGCGGGTGCGAGCCCGTGGAACCGCCGGCGCAGCGGGGGCCACCTCTCCGCCGGGCGTGGACGCGGCAGCGCTGCAGCCCCTGCTGGCGAGGCTGCTCTCCGGCAGCGGCCCGCGCGTGGAGCTGGACTCCTTCGGCACGGCAGGTTCGGCGCTGGTCTTCGGGTATCCATTGCGCAGCACCCGGGACGCCAACCTGGGTGCCCTGGTCCTCGGCACCGACGCCCCGCTGACCCCGGCCCAGAACAGCGTCGTCTCCACCGCCGTCGGGCTGCTGGAACTGCTGGTGCGCCAGCGCACCAGCGGCTCGCTGGCCCCCAGCCAGCTGGCCACCGCGCTGCTGCTGCATCCGGACAGCCTGGTCTCGGGAGGCACCCGCCACCTCAACGGACTCAAGGACCTGCTGGCGCAGAGCGTCTCCTCCACCCGGTCCGGGCAGCTGCGTGTGGTCCTGGGCATCCGCCCGGAGGCGGCCGGGACTCCCGCCGCCCCGGCGGGCACCGCCGTACCTGTGGGAACCGCCGCCCGTGGCCGCGCCGGCCACTCCGGCGACAGTCCCGTGCGGGAGCTGCTGGAGTGGCGGCGGATGTTTGATACCAAGCTGGTGGAGATCACCGCCGACGGCTTTGCCGCCATCACCCGGCTGAAGGTCGACGACGCCCTGCTGGCCGGTGTGGAACGGCTCGGCTGGCGGCTCGTGATCGGGAGCGCCACCGAGCTCTCCGGCTTGGGAGAGTCCTACCAGCGGGCCTGGTCCCTGCGCGGCCGCGTCACGACCACCGGACGCAGCGTCCGGGTTGATGACGTGACGTGGTCCGTGGCCGGACTGCTCGGCAAGGAGGCCGGCGGCATGCTGGCCGCCCGGCTGCTGGCCCCCGTGCTGGCGCTGGCCCCGGAACGGCGGGACGCCCTGCTCGGCATCCTCCGCGCCTGGCTCGGCGAGAACGGCAGCTGGGATGCCACGGCCAAAACCACCGGCCTGCACCGCAACAGCGTGCGCCGGCAGATCGGCATGCTCGCAGAGCTGCTGGAGCTGGACCTCAACCAGGCGCAGGCGCGGGCGGAGCTATGGATTGCCCTGCAGTACACGGACGAGCTGCCCGGGATGCCGGCGGAGGCGGCCGCCCCGGAATCCGGTACCGGTCAGCTGCCCCAGGAGCGGTAGATCTCCGGCCGAAGATCATCCAGGTAGGCTACATCCGGCCCGGCCTGGTCCGGCTCCGGCAGCTCGGCGTACAGCAGCTCGGCGCCGGTTCCGGCCGCGGCCAGGAGCCCGCCATCCGGGGCCGCGATGACGCTGCCGCCCAGGAAGTCGCAGCCGTCCTCGGTCCCGGAGTGGTTGGCGTAGGCCACCGTCAGATGGTTCTCCAGTGCCCGCGCCCTGACCAGCACCTGCGGCACGGCGTCGAATCCCTCCGCGAGGGCCGTCGGCACCAGCAGCAGTTCGGCGCCGCGCACCGCCGCGGCACGGACAGCCTCAGGAAACTCCACGTCGTAGCAGATCACCAGTGAGGTCCTGACCCCGTGGAAGTCCACGACGCCGGGGCTGGCCGCGGCCGGGACGAAGGCCTGCCGCTCCTCCGGGCCGAACAGGTGGACCTTGGCGTAGCTGAGGAGCTCGTCCCCGTTCTCATCGACGAGGGTGGCCGTGATCTGCCATTCCCCCGCAGCGGTGACGGCGGGGAGGCTGTAGACCAGCGCAATGCCGTTCCGGCGGGCAATTTCCGCCAGGGCGCGCCGGAGGGCGGGCAGCGCCGCCGGGTCCAGCTCCGCCCGCAGCCGCAGCGGCGCGTACCCCACCGGGAAAAGCTCCGGGGTGAGGACCAGCCGGGCGCCGGCTGCGGCGGCCTGGCCGGCGGCGGCATCCACCGCAGCGCAATTGGCGTCAATGTCCAGCACGGCGGCGTTCGCCTGCATCAGGGCCAGTAGCACCATTACCACCTCAGCGTCCCGGGGTCCGCCCTTGGCGGCGGACTCTCGCTCCTCCAGCGTAGCGACGCGGCAGCGTCGCCGTCGCGGTGCATTTCCGCCCGGCTGCAGCGGGAGCAGGACAGAATGCCCCGCAGGGCACGGCGGGCGCTGCGGCAGAGACGGCGTCGGGCCCCGCGCCGAACCCCGCACCGGCCCCGCCAGCGGACTTCCGACCCGCCATGCGTTAACTTCTTGACTACAAGACGCGGATGGGGCACTCTTCATTGCATGCCCTCACCAACGCGCTCAACGAGGAGCCGAACCAAAAACCCCGGATCACAATCCGCGCTCCGGCATCTGAACCAGCAGCGGATCATCGAATGCCTTCTCGCCGGGCCCTCTACCCAGGCGGAACTGGCACGGCAGACCGGCCTCTCCACGGCCACGGTCTCGAACATCGTCAAGATCATGCAGGACGCCGGACTGGCCTCCACCGAACCGATCACCAGCTCCGGCCGGCGGGCCCTGAACGTCCGGCTCAACAGCAACGGCGCCGTCGCCGTCGGCATCGACTTCGGCCGCCGGCACCTGCGCGTAGTCCTCGCCTCCCTGAGCTACCACGTGATCGCCGAGGATTCGGTCCTGCTCCCGCTGGGCCACCACGCCGAGGAGGGCATCACTGCCGCCGTCGGACTGCTGGACCGGCTCCTGGCCGGCAGCGGCGTGGAACGCAGCGCGGTCGTGGGCGCCGGTGTCGGCATCCCGGGCCCCATTGACCGCCGCACGGGAACGGTGGCGCAGGGTGCCATCCTGCCCGAATGGGTGGGCATCAACATCCTGCAACGCCTCGAGGAAGCACTGGATCTCCCGGTTTTCCTCGACAACGACGCCAACCTGGGCGCCCTGTCGGAGGTCACCTGGGGGCCGCACACCGGCATCAGCAACCTGTTGTTCCTCAAGATCGGATCCGGCATCGGCGCGGGGCTGATCCTGAACGGAATGCCCTACTACGGCAACGTGGGCATCACCGGCGAAATCGGCCACGCGACCATCCACGAGCACGGGCTGGTCTGCCGCTGCGGGAACCGCGGCTGCCTGGAAACCATCGCCTCGACCACCACCATGATTGAGCTCCTGGGCCGCGGCGAGGACGCGCCACTCACCCCGGAGGACATTGTCCGCAAGGCCCTCGCCCGGGACTCCGCGACCCTGCGGGTGGTGGACGACGCCGGACTCGCCGTCGGCCGTGCGCTGGGCAATGTGGCCAACCTGATCAACCCCGAAGTGATTGTGGTCGGCGGCCCGCTGGCGGGACTTGGCGAGCTGCTGCTGGACCCGATCCGGCGGGGCCTGGTCCGGCACGCCGTGCCCGTCATCGGCGAGACTACAACGCTCACGATGTCCTCCCTGGGGGACCGGGCCGAGGCACTGGGCGCCACCGCGCTGGTCTTCCAGCACGCCGGAATCCGGCGCGGCTGAGCTTTTCGTTATCGGGCCGTTGCGTTAAAGACTTGACGACAAGGCCTGTGATCCAGTTTACTTTTCCATCAGACGACCCTGCGGTTTGCAGGGGCGGACAACGAAGTCATGCATTGGAGGCGTAAGGGCAGATGACGTCCCTCAACACGCACAGCGATCCGATAATTCTCGAGATGCGCTCCATCACCAAAGAGTTCCCCGGCGTTAAAGCATTGTCCGAGGTGAACCTGCGGGTAAAGGCCGGTGAGATCCACGCGATCTGCGGTGAGAACGGCGCCGGCAAGTCCACCCTAATGAAAGTGCTCTCCGGGGTTTACCCCTTCGGCAGCTACGACGGCGACATCGTGTACCAGAGCGAAGTCCAGCAGTTCAAGGACATCCGGGCCAGCGAGCACGCCGGCATCGTGATCATCCACCAGGAACTCGCCCTGATCCCCGAGCTGTCCATCATGGAGAACATCTTCCTGGGTAACGAACCCACCAAGCGCGGGGTGATCGACTGGGCCGAGGCCCGGATCCGCTCCACCGAGCTGCTGGCACGGGTCGGTCTCCGCGAGGACCCGGAGACCCCGATCAAGGAAATCGGCGTCGGCAAGCAGCAGCTCGTCGAAATCGCCAAGGCCCTGAACAAGTCGGTGAAGCTGCTCATCCTCGACGAGCCCACGGCCGCCCTGAACGAATCCGACTCCCAGCACCTGCTGGACCTGATGCTCGGCCTGAAGGGCCGCGGCATCACCTCGATCATCATTTCCCACAAGCTGAACGAGATCGAGCAGATCGCGGACTCCATCACCATCATCCGCGACGGCAAATCGATTGAGACCCTGGACGTCAAGGCCGACGGCGTCGACGAGGACCGCATCATCAAGGGCATGGTGGGCCGGACCCTGGAATCCCGCTTCCCGGACCACGAGCCGAAGATCGGCGAGGTCTTCTTCGAGGTCAAGAACTGGAACGTGGGCCACCCGCAGGTCCAGGACCGCATGGTCTGCAAGAATTCCAACTTCTTCGTCCGCCGCGGCGAGATCGTCGGCTTCGCCGGCCTGATGGGCGCCGGGCGCACCGAGCTCGCCCGCTCCGTCTTCGGCCGGTCCTACGGCCGGTTCCTCTCCGGACAGATCCACATGGACGGCAAGGACGTCGAGCTCAAGAGCGTCAAGCAGGCCATCGACGCCGGCCTCGGCTACGTCACCGAGGACCGCAAGTCCCTGGGGCTGAACCTGCTCGATGACATCAAAGCCACCACGGTCTCGGCCAACCTGCGCAAAGTCAGCAAGCACAACGTGATTGACGCTAACAAGGTCTTCACGGTCGCCGAGCAGTACCGCAAGTCCCTGCGGACCAAGGCCCCGTCGGTGGAGGAGGGCGTGGCCAAACTCTCCGGCGGCAACCAGCAGAAGGTGGTGCTGGCGAAATGGATGTTCACCGACCCCGAGCTGCTGATCCTGGACGAACCCACCCGCGGGATCGACGTCGGCGCCAAGTACGAGATCTACGGCATCATCCAGCAGCTGGCCAACCAGGGGAAGGGCGTCATCGTGATTTCCTCGGAACTGCCCGAGCTGCTGGGCCTCTCGGACCGCATCTACACCATCTTCGAAGGCGCCATCACTGGCGTGCTCAACAAGGACGAAGCCAGCCAGGAAACCCTTATGAAACTCATGACTTCCGCCCGCAAGACTGCCTGACCCGCTGTGGCCAACTGCTCCGTACACTCCGGAAACAAGGACTGAAACAATGAACGCGCTCAAGAAGCTCTTTGGCGGCAACACCCGCCAATTCGGCATGATCTTCGCCCTGGTGGCCCTGATCATCTTCTTCCAGATTGCAACCGATGGCCGGACGCTCACCCCGGGCAACGTCATCAACCTCTTCAACGGCAACTCCTACATCCTGATCCTTGCCATTGGCATGGTCCTGGTGATCATTGCCGGCCACATCGACCTCTCTGTTGGTTCGGTTGCGGCGTTCGTGGGCGTTTGCGTGGCCCTCTTTATCCGGGACTGGGGCATCCCCTGGTACCTCGGAATCCTGATGGGGCTGCTGCTGGGCGTGCTGATCGGCGCCTGGCAAGGGTTCTGGACGGCCTACGTCGGCATCCCGGCGTTCATCGTCACACTGGCCGGCATGCTGATCTTCCGCGGCGCCAACCAGTACGTCGGCAAGTCGAACACCATCCCGGTGCCCGCCGACTTCCAGAAGATCGGCTCCGGCTACCTGCCCGAGATCGGGCCGAGCACGGGCTACAACAACCTCACCCTGCTGCTGGGCCTGCTCGCCGTCGCCTTTGTGGTCTTCAGTGAGATCCGCTCCCGCCGGAACGCCAAGGCGCTCGGCGCCGAGGTGCCCGAAGCCTGGGTCAGCATCACCAAGCTGGTCCTGATCTGCGGCGCCATCCTCTACGCAACGTACCTGTTCGCCACCGGCCGGCCGGGCACGTCCTTCCCGATCCCGGGCCTGATCCTGGCAGCGCTCGTGATCATCTACGGGTTCATCTCCTCCAAGACCGTCATCGGCCGCCACATCTACGCGGTCGGCGGCAACCGGCACGCCGCCGAGCTCTCCGGCGTGCAGTCCAAGAAGGTCAACTTCCTGGTGATGATGAACATGTCCGTCCTGGCCGGCCTCGCCGGCATGATCTTCGTCGGCCGTTCCACCGCCTCGGGCCCGTTCGACGGCGTCGGCTGGGAACTGGACGCCATCGCGGCCGTGTTCATCGGCGGCGCAGCGGTGACCGGCGGCGTCGGCACCGTGATCGGCTCGATCGTCGGCGGCCTGGTGATGGCCGTGCTGAACAACGGCCTGCAGCTCCTCGGCGTCGGCGCCGACCTGACCCAGATCATCAAGGGCCTCGTGCTCCTGATCGCCGTTGCGTTCGACGTCTACAACAAGTCCCAGGGCAAAAAATCCATCATCGGGCTGATGTTCAAGAACTTCGGCCGCAGCAGCGAGATGAAGCCCGACGAGACCACTTCCACCAAAGAGGTCATCTCCAAGGGCATCTGATCCTCTCCATCACGATTCTCCGTACACCATCTAAAGAAAGTGAACCAAGCAATGCGAATGATTGGTAAAGCAGGAAAGGCAGCAGCAATCGCTGCTATTGCGGCACTGGCGCTGACAGCCTGCGGCCGCGCCGACACCGGCACCACCGGCGGTTCCACCGCCGGCGGCGAAGCGTTCCCGAAAGACTCCATGATCGGCGTCGCACTCCCCCAGAAGACCAGCGAAAACTGGGTCCTGGCGGAGACGCTCTTCAACGACGGCCTCAAGACTGCCGGCTTCAAGCCGGACGTGCAGTTCGCCAACGGCGGCGTTTCGGAACAGCAGAACCAGATCAGTGCCATGATCACCAAGGGCGCCAAGGTCATCATCGTCGGTGCCATCGACGGTGCACAGCTGGGTACCCAGCTTCAGCAGGCCAAGGAATCCGGCGCCACGATCATCGCGTATGACCGTCTGCTCCTGAACACCGCCAACGTGGACTACTACGTGGCCTACGACAACTTCAAGGTCGGTGAACTCCAGGGCCAGGCCCTGCTGGACGGCATGAAGGCCAAGAAGCCGGAAGGCCCGTACAACATTGAGCTCTTCGCCGGTTCCCCGGATGACGCCAACGCGAAGGTCTTCTTCGACGGCGCCATGAGCGTCCTGAAGCCGAAGATCGACGACGGCACCCTTAAGGTGCTGTCCGGCCAGACGACGTTCGAGCAGGCCGTGACCCAGGGCTGGAAGGCAGAGAACGCTCAGCGTCGTGCCGACACCCTGCTGACCGGCAGCTACGGCACGGAATCGCTCGACGGTGTGCTGTCCCCGAATGACACGCTGGCCCGCGCCGTCCTGACCTCGGTCAAGGCTGCCGGCAAGCCGCTTCCGGTCATCACCGGGCAGGACTCCGAAGTTGAGTCCGTGAAGTCCATCATGGCCGGCGAGCAGTACTCCACCATCAATAAGGACACCAGCAAGCTCGTGGAGCATGCAATCACCATGGTCAAGGACCTCCAGGCCGGCAAGACGCCTGAGATCAACGATGACAAGTCCTACAACAACACGGTAAAGGTTGTTCCGGCGTACCTGCTGGAGCCAGTCATCGTGACGCAGGAGAACGTCAAGACGGCCTACGTCAACGATCCGGTACTCGGGCCGCTGACGAAGTAATTCGTTCGTTTTAGTCAACAAAGGGCCCCGGCCCCGCCACCTGGCGGGCCGGGGCTTTTTGCTGCCTGGCGTCCCGCCGCGCTTCACAGCGGATCCATAGCTCCGGAGGGCGATCCGCACAGCAGCCCGTACCACTCTGGGATGAGCCGCCGGCCATACCGGCCGGTCTGAGATCCCTAGGAGTCACGTGAGCGTCCTTGCCCGGAGTATAGGCAACGCCTTCAGAAACAAGGTCCGAACAGCGGCCGTGGTGGCCGTGCTGGCGGTTGCCATCGGCCTCGCGCTGGCCATGCTGGTGGCCAACCAGGCCGTCGCGGGGAAGGTCGCGGAGCTGAACGCATCGGTGGGCACCGTGCTGACCGTCAATCCCGCCGGCGGCCAGGGCTTCGAAGGCGGCGGCGAGCCGCTGACCGCCGAACAAGCCGCCACAGCGGCCACGGTGCCCAACGTGAGCACCGTCGTCGGCACCAAGGCGCTGCGGCTCCGCAACGCCGATACCGCCGCCCAGGCGGGCGGGCAGGGCGGTCCAGGCAGCCAGGGCGGGCCCGGCGGGCAGTCCGCCACCGTGACCACAAGCCTCACCGCCGCCGTCGACGCCGGGACGCTCGGCACCCGCAACCAGGCCGCGGACGGCAGCACGGGTGCGTCCGGCGGTTCTGCAGCCTCCACCCCCGTGCCCGCCTTCTCCGTGCCGATCACGGCCACCGGCATCGGAGCCGAGGTAGACGCCACCGGCAAAGCCCTGGAACTGACGCAGGGCACGGGCCTGGGCGACTACGCCGCGGCCTCCACCGGCGCCCTGCTGGGCACCACCCTGGCCGAGAAGAACGGGCTGGCCGTCGGCTCGACGTTCACCGTCAAGGACCAGAGCTTCACCGTGGCGGGCCTGTTCGACGCCGGCACGGCCTTCGGCAACAACACCCTCTACCTCACGCTCCCCACTGCCCAGACGCTCGCGGAACTCCCCGGGGAGCTGTCCACGATGATCGTCACGGTGAATTCCCTGGAGAACGTCGACGCCGCCAAGACGGCGTTGCAGGCAGCGCTCGGCACCGACGCGGCGGATGTCAGCCAGGGCCAGCGCAACCTCGAAACCGCGGTCAGCTCGCTCGACAGCGTCAAGAACATCTCCTTCATCGCCTTCGTGGCGGCCCTGGCCACCGCGGGCCTGATCATCCTGCTGATCATGGTCATGCTGGTCCGCGAGCGCCGCCGGGAAATCGGTGTGCTGAAGGCGATCGGCGCCCCGAACCGCACCATCGGCCTGCAGTTCGTCCTGGAGGCGCTGGTCCTCGTCGCCCTGGGCAGTGTGGTGGGTGCCGCCGTCGCGTCCTTCGCCAGCGGCGGTATCGCCTCCGTGCTGATCAGTTCCAACACCGCCACGGCCACCGCCACCACCATGGCCGGGCAGCGCGGGGGCACCGGGGTGCCCGGCGGGATTCCCGGCGAGAACCCCTTCGGCGGGGCCGGCCAGCTGCTGACCTCCGTGACTGCGAGCGCCTCCCCCGGCGTCATCGCCGCGGGAGTTGCCGCCGTGTTTGGCGTCGCCGTCATCGGGGCGCTGGTGCCGGCCCTGCTCACTGCCCGCATCCGTCCCATCGAAGTCCTCCAAGGAGAGTAGCCATGATCGAAGTCAAAAACCTGGTCCGCACGTTCAAGTCCGGCGACCGCACCATCAAGCCGGTCAACGATGTCAGCTTCGTGCTCGAGCAGGGCACCCTGGCCTCGATCGTGGGCAAGAGCGGCAGCGGCAAGAGCACCCTGCTGTCCCTGCTTGGCGCCCTCGACAAACCGACAAGCGGGGATGTGCTCGTCAACGGCGTGAGCCTGGCCGGCATGCCGGACAGCAAGCTCACCGAATACCGGAGGCGCGACATCGGCTTTGTGTTCCAGCAGTTCAACCTGATCCCGAACCTCTCCGCGGTGGACAACGTCATGCTGCCGATGGAGTTCGCCGGGGTCCGGAAGGCCGCCCGGCTGGAGCGTGCCCGGGAGTTGCTGGAGCAGGTGCAGCTCGATCCGGACAAGCATGGGCGCCGCATCAACCGGCTCTCCGGCGGCGAGCAGCAGCGGGTGGCGATTGCCCGTGCGCTGGCCAATTCGCCGAAGCTGATCCTCGCTGATGAGCCCACGGGCAACCTGGACGAACAGACCGGGGAACACATCATTGAGCTCCTCAGCTCGCTCAGCCGGGACCACAACACCACCATCCTCGTGGTGACCCATGACCGTTCGCTGGCCAACAAGACCGAGCGGCGGTTCCGGCTCCAGCAGGGCCGGCTGACCGAGGAGCCGGCGCGCGGCCGGGCCGTGGCAGGGGCCCCCGCGTAGCGACCCGCGCCGCAACTGGCGCACAGCCGCCGCGGAAGCCGGAGGCGGGACCCTCGACCCACTCCGGCCTCCGCGGCCCCTCCGCCGGCGTAACAGCCCGCACGGCGTGCACAGCCGGATCTTCCGTACCCGGGTGAGAAGATGACTCCATGACCGCCCACATCGCAACACCCTGGCTGTTCAGCCAGCCGGACACCGATCCCCGCACAGCAACCGGCGCCAGGCTGCGCTGGGGCGTCATCGCCACGGGAGGCATCGCGGCGTCCGTAACCCGCGACCTGGAGCTCCTTCCCGATGCCGAGCTCTACGCGGTCAGTTCGCGCAGCCAGGCGGCAGCGGACGCCTTCGCCACGGATTTCGGCTTTGCCCGGGCGTACGGGGACAACAACGGGCAGGCCGGCTATGAACGGCTGCTCGCCAACGACGACGTCGACGTCGTGTACGTCGCCACGCCGCACGCCCACCACCACGAAATCGCGCTGGCGGCCCTGACCGCCGGCAAACACGTGCTGTGCGAGAAGGCGCTCACCGTCAATGCCCGGGAGGCCGCCGAGCTGGTGTCGCTGGCGCGGGCCAAGGGCCTGTTCCTGATGGAGGCCATGTGGAGCCGCTTCCTGCCCAGCATGCAGCGGGCCTTCGAGATCGCGGCTTCCGGCGAGATCGGCGAGGTCAAGTGGGTAGGAGCGGATCTGGGCTTCCCGGCGCCGTACTCGCCCGTCTCGCGCCTTTGGGCCCTCAAGGACGGCGGCGGGGCCCTGCTGGACCTCACGGTGTACCCGCTGCTCTGGGCGCTGGGAACCTTGGGCTTCCCGCAGACCGTCAGTGCCACCGGCTGGCTGAACGACGACGGCGTGGACGCCCAGAACGCGCTGACCCTCGGCTACCACCACGGCGCCCAGGCGCAACTGACCTCATCCCTGCTGGCGCACGGTCCCCGGACGGCCACGGTGGCCGGCAGCGAGGGGTTCCTGCAGGCCATCGGATCGATCAACAATCCCAAGGAGCTCCTGGTACGGGTCGGCTTCGACGAAACCCGCAGCGAGTCCTTTGACGTCGTCGGCCGGGGCTACAGCTACGAACTGCGCGAGGTGACCCGGTGCATCCAGCACGGACTCACCGAGAGCCCCGTGATGCCGCTTGAGGACTCCCTCAACACCATGCGGCTGTTCGACGGGGTGCGCGCCCAGCTGGGCGTGAGTTATCCGAATGACGCGCGGTGACGGGCGCCTGCGCCGCCTGAGCCCTTAGAGTTTGCGGCGCGCTATGGACTCGCCCCCGCGCGCGGACTTACCCTATAGGGAACCGTCGACCTTTCCGGGAAATGGGGTGTGCGAGTGGACGCAGCAACAGTCCCGCTACGCCCGCGCCGTCCACTCCGGCGGGTCATCCTGGGCGGCGCCGCCGGACTCGCCTGGCTGGTTCTCTCGGCAACGGCTGCCAGCGCGGACGATGCTGCCACCCCCGCTCCCACGACCGACGTCACTGTCTCGGAAACCATCGCGGCCAATGCGCCCGACGTTGCCGCGCCAACACTCGCACCGCCACCAGCCTCAGCAGTAGGCGATACCGCAGTCGGGGCCAGCGTCGCTCCCGCGGAAACACACTGGGCCACGGCCCCGGTCACGGCCCCGGCCTCCACCGTGGAGCCGGCACCGATCCTCCCGACCGAGCCCGTTCCGGTTCCGGCTCCCGACCCCGAGCCCACTGCCCTGCCGACTACCCCGGCGCCGGAACCCGAACCTACAACGCTGCCGACCACCCCGCCGACTCCCGACCCCGTGTCCGAGCCGGTCACCGACCCGACGCCAACCCCCACGCCGACTGATTCCGGCCCCACGCCCTCGCCCGCTCCGGACCCGGCCGTCACGTACCCGGCTCCCGCACCGGATCCGACCGCACCCGTCGTCGATCCCGAGCCAACACTGCCCGTCACTTCCCCGGCCCCTTCCCCGTCGCCCACGGCGCTGGTCCCTGATCCGTCACCGACGGCACCAGCCGACCCGGCGGCAACGGACCGGCTGCCGGCCGCGCCGCCGGTTCCGCCGGCCGGACCGGCAGTTCCGGACTTGGTCCTCCTTGATTCCGCGTTCCCGGGCCTGTTGGCCCCGGCGCCGGTTCCCATTCCCCCGGACCCCGTGCCCGCTGCGGAATCCGAGGTCCCGGCAGGCTGCGACGTCACGCGCGATCTCCTGGCTGCTTTGCAGGAACCCCCGCCCGCGCCAGGCATCGAGGTGTTCGGAACCGGCCTATACCTCCCGGCCCTGGACACTGCTGTCCGGCCGAGAGCGGACGGCCAGCAAAACGAAGGCGCTCCCCCGGCGGGCGCCATTCCGGAGGGCACCGTGCCGCCATCACCTGCCGGCGACGACAGCCCCACCCGCTTGCCCAACGGGACAGGTCTGCCCGCTCCCGATGCGTTGCCCGCGGCTCCCGGCTCTGGATCCGGAAACAGCGCCTCCACCGGCGGACCCGCCGGCGGCGCCGCCTGGCTTCCCAGCCCTTACTTGGTCATTCCCACAGCCGGCGCTGATCCAATCCGTGGTCCGCTGCAGCACGTGCACTCAGCCGTCGCCGCTGACCCCGGTTCATCTCCTGACTAGTTAGCCGTCTCTGCCCTCCACAGAGCACGGCCACTCGGGCTGCCCTGCGCGCCCGCCAACAGTCATTCAGGAGACCCCCAATGGACGGCACCGTCCGCTGCCGGTATTCCGGCGCACCATTTTGCCCTCCCGCTTCCCCCGCCAACGAACGGACGCCTTCAGCGCCCGCGGCGCTGCACGCTGCGCCGGCCCGCCCGGCCGGACCCCTGACGCGCCGCAAACCGTCCCCGCACGCCCAGGAACGCCCGCCTTAGGGTCTCTGCCGCTTCTGCGCGGGTCTTGTGAGTCCGGAGTGAAGTCGTTGGGTCCGCTGGGGGACTCAACGGCCTCGCGGGCTCCGGAAAAGCAGTCCGTCGTTGGGTCCGCTGGGGGACTCAACGGCCTCGCAGGCTCCGGAAAAGCAGTCCGTCGTTGGGTCCGCNNNGTCGTTGGGTCCGCTGGGGGACTCAACGACCTCGCAGGCTCCGGAAAAGCAATCCGTCGTTGGGTCCGCTGGGGGACTCAACGACCTCGCAGGCTCCGGAAAAGCAATCCGTCGTTGGGTCCGCTGGGGGACTCAACGACTGTTGCAGGATACGCCAGCATCCACGCGCACTGCGGCCGCCGGTCCGCGGCCGCAGTGCGCGGAGCCGATACCCATCCCGGTATCATTCTTGAGGGGCGCCGCCGTGGCGCACGGGGGAAGGGACGGGGACAGCGTGGACAGCGTGGACAGAAGTTCGCCCAATAGCGTCACGGCAGAGCTCTTGAGCGGCCGCTACCAACTCGGGGACGTGATTGGACGGGGCGGAATGGCGTCCGTCTATAGCGCCAAAGACGTGAACCTCGGCCGCGACGTGGCACTTAAGCTGTTTGCCCCGCAGTCCGCCGACCCTGACGAACTCCGGCGCCAGGAAGCCGAAATCGAACTCCTGGCCACCCTGAACCATCCGAGCCTGGTGACCCTCTTCGATGCCGGCACGGACACCCGTATCCCGGAGGAACCGCGGCCGTTCCTGACCATGGAACTGGTGGACGGGCAGGACCTTCGCGCCCGGATCCGGCACAGCCCGCTTCCGCTGGCCGAGATCGCCGTCATCGGAGCCGGCGTGTCGGACGCCCTGGCCTACGTCCACTCGCTCGGCATTGTCCACCGGGACATCAAGCCGGCCAACATCCTGCTCGTTACGGTCCGGCCCGGAGAGCCCCTGCGTCCGAAACTCACCGACTTCGGGATCGCCCGCATGGTGGATGGGACCCGTCTAACGGCTACCGGCACCATGGTGGGAACCGCCGCGTATTTGAGCCCGGAACAGTCCCGCGGCGCCGACCTGGGGCCGGCCAGCGACATTTACTCCCTGGGGCTGGTCCTGCTGGAGTGCATCAAGGGTGAGCTCGAGTACCCCGGCAGCGCCGTGGAATCCGCCGTCGCGAGACTGCACCGGGCCCCGGCCATCCCCGACTCTGTGCCCGCGGAATGGGCCACACTGATCCGGGCCATGACAGCCCTGGATCCCCTGGACCGTCCGTCCGCCGCGGACCTCGAAGTGGCGCTGCGGCATGCCTTGATCTCGCCCGAGGCACTTCCCGGGCTCCTCGCCGAAGAACGCACCCGCGTCCTGCCTGCCCCGCCGGCCCGGCCCCCGCGGCGGCCCTCCGCCGGACCAGACGCCCCCACCGGCTCCCTTGCCGCTCCTCTGTCCTCCCCCGCTGCCGCCACCAGCAACGGCGCCAATGCCGGCACCGGTGCCCCGGCCGGATTCCTGCTGGACCCGGATGCGGTCACCACCCCGCAGGCGCGGCGCGGCTCCTGGAGGTCCCGGACCGCCTCGCGCTTCCGTCTGGCCCGCCGCCGCACCCAGATCCTGCTGTCCCTCGCGCTCCTGGCGCTCGTGACGGGCGCCGTCACGGCCGCCGTCGCCCTCGCAGCGCCGGCTCCACCCGACGTCGTCCCCTATCCGGCCGTGACCGGGGACCTTGGACAGCACCTTCAGGAGCTGCAGAAGAGCGTGGAACCATGAACCTGACCACTCCGCCGGCCCAGGGTACCCGGCCCAGCGGCTCCCGCCCCAGCGGCGCCCGTCCGCGCCGCATCCGTCCGCTCCTCGCGGGTTGGCTCCTCGGCACGGTCCTGCTCACCGGCGCCCTGGCTGGCTGCGCCGCCGCGCCGGAACTAGACCGTGACGCCGCCCGGCAACTCCAGTCCCAGGTCCTTGCCGTGACCGAGGCCGCCGCGGCGAATGATCCGGCGGCGTCGCTGAAACACCTTGACGAGCTCGTGCTGAAGCTGGACGAGGCGGCCGCCCGTGGTGAGGTGTCCTTTATACGGCACCAGAGCATCCGGAAGTCTGTCGATACCGTCCGCGCGGACCTCGGCGCCCTGCAGGCCCAAGCTGAGGCCGCAGCCGAAGCCGCCCGGGTTGCCGCCGAACAGGAAGCGGCAGCGCAGGCCGCGGCAGCCGCAGCGCAGGCCGAAGCGGACGCGGCAGCCGCGGCGGCGGCCGCTGCGGCAGCGGCAGCTCCCCCGCCCGCCGTTGCTCCCGCGCCGCCTGCCGACAATGGCAAGGGCAAGGGCAAGGGCAAGAACGACGACTAGTACGACCCTTGCCATGCCGGCGGGCCGGAACACGAAGGAGGGAGCAGCCCCGCGGGGCTGCTCCCTCCTTAGTTTCCGTCCATCCTCCGAGCCCTGCGGCCGAAGGGTTGCGAGGGCGTCGTTGGGGGTCTAGACCCCGGTCGCCGGGAAGCGTTCCCATGCCCGGTGTGCAGCGAGCAGCCCGGTGAGCTGCGCCACGACGTCGTCGGGCCCCTCCCCCAAGGCGATTCCCGCAGCATCCGGCGGGATGCTTGCCCCGGCAAGGCACGTGACGGCCGGGCCCCAGCCGCCGATTGCCTTGGCGTGGCGGAACATCTCCGAAAGCAGCAGCACAACACGGGGGTCAAGCGATGCCCCCGGCTCGCCGGCTTTGGCGTCCCGTCCCTGCGCGGCATCCTTCGCCGGCGCCCCCGAAGCGGCAACCAGCACGGCGTCGAACTCGGTCGAGCGGGCCGTGAGATAGGTCCGCTGAACCGGGATGCCGCCGTCGGCTCCGCCGAGGAAGCCGCCGGCCGGGGCGATCACGAGCGGTACGATCCCGGCTGCGTCGAGGGCGACCCGGGCAGCCTGAACGGCGTCCAGGTCACTGTCCTCATCGGCGATGATTCCCACCACCCGGCCGGCCACCGGCCAGGAGCCTCCCAGTTGGGAGACCGCCGGGCTCGGCGCCGTATCTTCCACCTGTTCGCTGGCCTGCGGGGCGGGCATGCCGAGTCCGGATGCCACGGCCGTGCACAGGTCGGGGTCGATGTTGGCCAGTGCCAGCAGCTGGCGCTGGCGGACGGTCTCCTCGCGGCACTTCCCCAGTTCGAAGGTGTACGCCTGGATGACGTGGTCCTGTTCCACCGGGGTCAGGCTGCGGAAGAACAGCCGCGCCTGGCTGTAGTGGTCATCGAAGGATGCGGGCGACTTCCGTTCCTTGACCGCGGCGGCGAGTTCTTCCGGGACGTCGATGAACGCCCCGAGGTCGGCGCCGGCCAGGAACGGGCAGCCGCCGTCGAGCGAGTTCGGGTGGTAGGGCGCTGCTCCCCCGTGCACCGCCGTCTGGTGCATGCCGTCGCGCAGCATGTCGTTGACGGGGGCGTGCGGCCGGTTGATCGGGAGCTGGCTGAAGTTGGGGCCGCCCAGCCGGCTGATCTGGGTGTCGATGTAGGAGAACAGCCGGACCTGCAGCAGCGGATCGTTGGTCACGTCGATGCCCGGGACAAGGTGGCCGGGGTGGAAGGCGACCTGCTCGGTTTCGGCGAAGTAGTTCACCGGGTTGGCGTTCAGGGTCATGATGCCGATCGGCTGGACGGGCGCGAGTTCCTCGGGGACAAACTTCGTCGGGTCGAGCAGGTCGATCCCCTCGAAGAACTCCTCCTCCGTGTCCGGGAAGACCTGCACGCCGAGTTCCCACTGCGGGTAAGCGCCAGCCTCGATCGCGTCCGCCAGGTCCCGCCGGTGGAAGTCCGGGTCCATGCCGTTGATCAGCTGGGCTTCCTCCCAGAGCAGTGAATGCACGCCCTGCTTCGGCTTCCAGTGGAACTTCACCAGGCTCGTGGTGCCCTCGCCGTCGACGAAGCGGAAGGTGTGGACGCCGAACCCCTCCATGGTGCGGTAGGAGCGCGGGAGGGCACGGTCGGACATGTTCCACATGGTGTGGGCCTGGGCTTCTGTATGCAGCGAGACGAAGTCCCAGAAGGTGTCGTGGGCGCTCTGGGCCTGCGGAATTTCGCGGTCCGGGTGCGGTTTTGCGGCGTGGACAATATCCGGGAACTTGATGCCGTCCTGGATGAAGAAGACCGGGATGTTGTTGCCCACGAGATCGAAGGTGCCCTCGTCCGTGTAGAACTTGGTGGCGAAACCGCGGGTGTCCCGGACGGTGTCGGCCGAACCGCGGGAGCCCAGCACGGTGGAGAAGCGAACAAAGACGGGCGTCTCGACGTCCTTGGCCAGGAACCCGGCGCGGGTGATGTTCGACGCCGAACCGTAGGACCGGAAGACGCCGTGCGCTCCGGCGCCGCGGGCGTGGACCACACGTTCCGGAATGCGCTCGTGGTCGAAGTGCGTGATCTTCTCGCGCAGGTGGTGGTCCTGGAGCAGCACCGGGCCGCGCCGTCCGGCCTTCAGCGAATGGTCCGTGTCCGAAAGCCGGAGCCCCTGGGCCGTGGTGAGATAGGCGCCGGACTGTGCCCGCGAGTTCACCGGGGCGCCGGTGGGGCTGCCGGTCGGTGACACGGCCTCGGGTCCCTGCTGGTCAGGCTTGGGCGGAAGGGGTTCCCGCGGCGTGGTGGGCTCCTCCAGCGTGGGCGGTTCCACGGAGACGGCACCGGGGATCTGGATGTTGCGCTCTGCTGGCATGCGACGACTCCTCAGGGTAGGCAACCTTGGCCCCGAACCGGCGGCCCTGTGGCGCGCCAGCCGAAACTAAGCTTGCTTAGTACACTAGGTGACGGCGTCCTCCCAGGCAACAGTCATCCGGTGGCCGATCCCATAAAACGCCGAACGGCGCACCGGAAATCTCCGGTGCGCCGTTCGGGGTAAAACGCCCATTCGGGGTGAAACTGCCGGCAGGAGGCCGGCTCAGCGGAACTAGCCGAGCATGGACAGCACGTCGCTGAACTTCGCCGAGGGCCGCATAGCCGCGGTGACCTTGGCTTCGTCCGGGTGGTAGTACCCGCCGAGGTCCACCGGGGAGCCCTGGACGGCAAGGAGCTCGCCGAGGATGGTCTCCTCTGCGGAGTCCAGCGCGCCGGAGACGGCGGCGAACGCAGCGGCCAGCTCGGCGTCGTCGGCCTGACGGGACAGTTCCTGGGCCCAGAACTTGGCCAGGTAGAAGTGGCTGCCGCGGTTGTCGAGCTCGCCGGCCCTGCGCTTCGGGGACTTGTCCTCCAGCAGGAAGGTGCCGGTGGCGCGGTCCAGGGTGTCGGCAAGGATCTGTGCGCGGGCGTTGCCCGTGGACGTGGCCAGGTGCTCGAAGCTGACGGCCAGGGCCAGGAACTCACCCAGGCTGTCCCAGCGCAGGTGGTTTTCCTTGAGCAGCTGCTGCACGTGCTTCGGGGCGGAGCCACCGGCGCCGGTTTCGAAGAGGCCACCGCCGTTGATCAGCGGCACCACCGAGAGCATCTTGGCGCTGGTACCCAGTTCCAGGATCGGGAAAAGGTCCGTGAGGTAGTCGCGCAGCACGTTGCCGGTCACCGAGATGGTGTCCTCGCCCTTGCGGATGCGCTCCAGGGTGAAGGCCGTGGCCTCCTCCGGGGACATGATGCCGATCTGCAGGCCCTCGGTGTCGTACTCCTTGAGGTACTCCTCAACCTTCGCGATCATCTGGGCGTCGTGGGCGCGGCCCTTGTCCAGCCAGAAAATCGCCGGCATGGCGGAGGCGCGGGCGCGGGTGACGGCCAGCTTGACCCAGTCACGGACCGGGACATCCTTGGTCTGGCAGGCGCGCCAGATGTCGCCCGGGGCGACCTGGTGCTCGATCAGGACGGTGCCGGCGTCGTCAATCAGCTGGACGGTGCCGGCGGACTGGATCTCGAAAGTCTTGTCGTGGCTGCCGTATTCCTCGGCGGCCTGCGCCATCAGGCCGACGTTCGGGACGGTGCCCATGGTGGTCGGGTCGAAGGCGCCGTGGGCACGGCAGTCATCGATGACGACCTGGTAGATGCTGGCGTAGCTGCTGTCCGGAAGGACGGCGAGCGTGTCGGCTTCCTGGCCGTCGCGGCCCCACATGTGGCCGGAGCTGCGGATCATGGCCGGCATGGAGGCGTCCACAATCACGTCCGAAGGCACGTGCAGGTTGGTGATGCCCTTGTCGGAATCGACCATGGCCAGCTCGGGGCCCTCGTTCAGGCCCTTCTTGATAGCCGCCTCGACGTCGCCGCGGATCTCCTCGGGGAGATCCTCGAGGCCGTTGAGGATCGAGGCCAGGCCGTTGTTGGGGCTCAGGCCGGCTGCGGCGATCTGGGCGCCGTAGGTGTCAAAGAGCTCGGCGAAGTACGCCTTGACGACGTGACCGAAGATGATCGGGTCCGAGACCTTCATCATGGTCGCCTTGAGGTGGGCGGAGAACAGCACACCGTCTTCCTTCGCGCGGGCAACCTGGGCTGCAAGGAAGTTGTCCAGGGCGGCGGCGCGCATCACGGTGCCGTCGATGATCTCGCCGGCGAGTACGGGGAAAGCCCGCTTGAGGATCTTGACCGTGCCGTCCTCCTTGACCAGCTGGATCTTGACGTTACCGTCAGCCTTGATGACCACGGACTTCTCGTTGGAGCGGAAGTCATCGGCGTCCATGGTGGCGACGTTGGTCTTGGACTCGGCGGTCCAGGCGCCCATGCTGTGCGGGTTCTGGCGGGCGTAGGCTTTGACCGAGAGCGGTGCGCGGCGGTCGGAGTTGCCTTCACGCAGCACCGGGTTTACGGCGGATCCCTTGATCTTGTCGTAGCGGGAGCGGATGTCCGTCTCTTCGTCCGAGGAGGGGTTGTCCGGGTAGTCCGGGAGGGCGTAGCCCTGGCCCTGGAGCTCCGCGATGGCGGCCTTCAGCTGCGGCGTCGAGGCGCTGATGTTCGGCAGCTTGATGATGTTGGCTTCGGGCTTCTTCACGAGGCCGCCAAGTTCAGCCAAGGCGTCAGTGACGCGCTGCTCTTCGGTGAGGTAGTCGCCGAACGCGGCGATGATGCGGCCGGCCAGCGAAATGTCGCGGGTCTCCACTTCCACACCGGCCGTCGAAGCGAAGGCTTCAACAATCGGCAAGAACGAATAGGTGGCCAGCATCGGCGCTTCGTCGGTGTGGGTATAGATAATCTTTGCCATTGCTCGGGCGTCTCCCTGAAGGTCTGGGTATTTCCGGAATTTTGTGCCAATTCAACACACCTAACTTACCCGAGGGAGTAGGGTTGCCGCCTACCGGCGTCGTACGCCAGCGGCTCCGTGACGCCAGCAACATATCGTGACAAGAATTGACAATATGCTTTACAAGCCCGTCAAACTCCCGTAGTTTCGTTCCCATCACAGCGGCCACCACCGGCAGCCGCCCCGCTTTCCACCGGTTAGGACAACCATGAGAACACCCAAGACTCTGGCCACCAGCCTCCTCAGCCTCTCGGCAGCGGCACTGTTGGCTCTGAGCGCTGCGGGCGCAGCGAGCGCCGCCCCGGCACCCGGCAACGCACCAGCGGAAACGTCGGGGGTCAGCAGCCACACCGTCGTCGAGACCGGCGGAGCGGAGTACTGGACGGAAGAGCGGATGCGCAACGCCATCCCCGGCGACGTCCTGGCCGAGAAGGCCATGCAGAGGAGCGCCAACTCCAAGACCGCCGTGAACCGCCCGGCGGAAGCGGGGGCGCCCAGCACCGTCGAGTCCCAGGCGCCGAGCCTGCAGGCGAAGGAGATCCAGAGCAAGGCGAACGCGAGCGAAACCCCGGTCAAGCACATCGGCAAGGTCTTCTTCACCCTGGGCGGCTCAAACTACGTTTGCTCCGGCAACTCGGTCTCCTCCACGAACAGGAACACCGTTTCCACGGCCGGGCACTGCCTCAACGAGGGTCCCGGCGCCTTCGCCACCAAGTTCACCTTTGTCCCGGCCTACCTCAACGGATCCGCTCCCTACGGCATGTGGACGGCCAAGTCCCTCCACGCGCCCACCCAGTGGAGCTCCGGCGGCGACATGACGTACGACACCGGCTTCGCGGTCATGAACCCGCTCAACGGCCAGACGCTTTCGGACGTCGTGGGGGCCTCGGGCCTGGAGTTCAACGCCGCCCGCGGCCTGAGCTACAAGGCGTTCGGCTACCCCGCAGCCCGGCCCTTCAACGGTGAGTCCCTGAAGAGCTGCAGCGGCACCGCCACGAACGATCCCTACAACCCGCAGTTCAACTCCCAGGGCATCCCCTGCAACATGACCGGCGGATCCTCGGGCGGCCCGTGGTTCATCGGCTCAAGCTCGACCGGCTACCAGAACTCGGTCAACAGCTACGGCTACGGCAGCAAGTCCACCACGATGTACGGCCCGTACTGGGGCTCCGTCATCCAGCAGGCCTACAGCACCGCGGCCGCTTCCTAGGTAGAGCTTCCCGCACCCAGCACCACGCACACCAGCGCGGGGTCACTCGAGGCCCATCTCCAGCAGCGGGGATGGGACCGGGTGGCCCCGCGTTGCCGTGTGATCAGGGGCCGGGCCCGGGCTGGCTGGATGGCTGGACATGTTCCCGGCACCCCCGCACCACAGGACATGTCCCCCGGCATGCCCCGGCTCCACAGGACATGTCCCCCGCAAGGCCCGGAGCTTGGACATAGTCCCAATATGCCCAGTCCTTAGCTCGAACAATGAGCATGTCCCCCGGCCCACGACTCCGCGCGCGAGCCTGGTCCTCCCCGCACCACGGGACATGTCCCCCGCAGGGCCCGGAGCATGGACATAGTCCCAATGTGCCCAGTCCCCGGCTCGAACAATGAGCATGTCCCCCGGCCCACGACTCCGCGCGCGAGCCTGGTCCTCCCCGCACCACGGGAAATGTCCCCCGCAAGGCCCGGAGCATGGACATAATCCCAAAGTGCCCAGTCCTCGGCTCGAAGACTGAGCATGTCCCCAACCCACGACTCCGCGCGCGAGCCTGGTCCTCCCCGCACCACGGGATATGTCCCTCGCAACGCCCGGAGCATGGACATAGTCCCAATATGCCCAGTCCTTAGCTCGAAGACTGAGCATGTCCCCCGGCCGACTCCGCGCGCGAGCCTGGTCCTCCCCGCACCACGGGATATGTCCCCCGCAACGCCCGGAGCATGGACATAGACCCAATACGCCCACCCGTAGCCACGAAAAATGGACATGCCCTCCGGTAAAGGGAGGGCATGTCCATTCGTGCTGAAGCAGTGTGCGGAACCCGTGAGGATTCAGCGCGGCCTCTTAGTGGAAGAAGTGCCGCGCGCCGGTGAAGTACATCGTGATGCCCGCGGCGTTGGCTGCGGCGATGACTTCCTCGTCGCGGACCGAGCCGCCGGGCTGGACGACGGCGCGGACGCCGGCGTCGATCAGGATCTGCAGGCCATCGGCGAACGGGAAGAACGCGTCCGACGCCGCCACGGCACCGCGGGCACGCTCGGGTGCCCCGCTCGCCTCTGCTGTCGACGGACCAGCTGCACCGCCGGCGCCCTCGACGTCGGAGTCCACGCTCACACCCAGGGAGTTGGCGCGCTCGACGGCGAGCTTGCAGGAGTCGAGCCGGTTGACCTGGCCCATGCCGATGCCCACGGAGGCACCGTGGTTTGCCAGCAGGATGGCGTTGGACTTCGCCGCGCGGCAGGCGGTCCAGGCGAAGGCAAGATCGGCCAGGGTGCCGGCGTCGGCGGCCTCACCGGCGGCGAGGGTCCAGTTGGCCGGGTTGTCGCCCTCGGCGTCGACCCGGTCCGACATCTGCACCAGCACACCGCCGGAGACCTGGCGGATTTCGGAGGGATAGCGGCCGTAGCCCTCGGGCAGGGCGAGGAGGCGGATGTTCTTCTTCTTGGACAGGATCTCCACGGCCTCGTCCTCGAAGCCTGGGGCAATGACGACCTCCGTGAAGATGCCGGCGACGGTCCGGGCCATGCCGGCGGTGACCGTGCGGTTGGCCGCAATCACACCGCCGAACGCGGAGACAGGGTCGCAGGCGTGCGCCTTGGCGTGCGCGTCAGCGATGGGGTCCGCGGCGGAGGCCGAACCCACGGCCACGCCGCAGGGGTTGGCGTGCTTGATGATCGCGACGGCGGGCTCGGCGAAGTCGAACGCGGCGCGCAGGGCGGCGTCGGCGTCGACGAAGTTGTTGTAGCTCATCGCCTTGCCGTGCAGCTGGTCGGCCTGCGCGATGCCCGCCGGGGCGGCTTTGTCCACGTAGAGGGCGGCCTGCTGGTGCGGGTTTTCGCCGTAACGGAGCACCTCGGAACGCTCAAGCGCCAGGCCGGCGTAGGCGGGCCAGTCGATAACGCCGTCGCCGTCCTCATCGAGGAACTGGCTCGCGGTCCAGCTGGCCACGGCGGTGTCGTAAGTGGCGGTGTGAGCGAAGGCCTTGGCGGCGAGCCGGCGTCGGGTCTTCAGGTCAAAGCCGCCGGAAGCGGCGGCGGCAACGACGTCGTGGTACGAGGACGGGTCCACCACAATCGCGACGGCGGCGTGGTTCTTCGCGGCGGAGCGCACCATCGCGGGGCCGCCGATGTCGATCTGCTCGACGACGTCGTCCTGCGCAGCGCCCGACTTCACGGTTTCCACGAAGGGGTAGAGGTTCACGACGACAAGGTCGAACGGTTCGATGTCCATCGACGTGAGCGTGTCCATGTGGGCCGGGACGCGGCGGTCGGCGAGGATGCCGCCGTGGACGCGCGGGTGCAGGGTCTTGACCCGGCCGTCGAGCATTTCCGGGGAGCCGGTGACTTCTTCGACTTCCTGCACCGGGATACCGGCGGCGGCGATCTTCTTGGCGGTGGAGCCGGTGGAGACGATCTTGACGCCGGCGTCGTGCAGGCCCCTCGCGAGCTCCTCCAGACCGGTCTTGTCGTAGACCGAAATCAGGGCCCGGCGGATGGGAACACGGTCGATGGATACACGGTCAAGCGGCGTGAAGCTCACAAAAGTCTCCGTCTTATATCGCGGCGGGGCCGCGGGTGGTGGGGATGCGGCCAGTTTATCGCGTCAGCGCGCCGGGCCTTCCCGCGCGCCGGAGTATGAAGCGCACCGCACCTGCTCCCCGGGCCACGTAGAGTTTTCCCAGGAGGCTGAGATGAATACGTACACCACTGTGCCCAGCGGCGAACAGGTGGTCCAGGAACTGCCGTGGCGTTGGAAAGTGCAGGGCCGGATCTTCCTGATCGGCGGCCTGGGCTTTATGTTCGATGCCTGGGACGTCACGCTCAACGGCATCCTGATCCCGTTGCTGTCCAAGCACTGGTCCCTCACCCCGGGCGAGGCCGCCTGGATCGGGGCCTCGAACCTGATCGGCATGGCCCTGGGCGCCTTCATCTGGGGCACCATCGCGGACACCATCGGGCGCAAGAAGGCCTTCACCGCCACCCTGCTGATCTTCTCGCTCTTCACCGTGCTCGGCGCCTTCTCCCCCGATTTCCTCTGGTTTGTCGCGTTCCGATTTATGGCCGGCTTCGGCCTGGGCGGCTGCATCCCGGTGGACTACGCGCTGGTGGGCGAGTTCACGCCCCGCAAGCAGCGCGGCAAGGTCCTCACCGCGATGGACGGCTGGTGGCCGATCGGCGCCGCATTGTGCGGGTTCGTGTCCGCCGGGCTCGTGGCCCTGTACGGGGACTGGCGGCTGACCATGCTGGTGATGGTGCTGCCGGCGCTGCTGGTGTTCTGGGTCCGCCGCAGCGTCCCCGAATCCCCGCTGTTCCTGATCCGCAAGGGCCGCCGGGAGGAGGCCGCCAAGGTGATCGATGACCTCGTCGCGGCGACCGGCGCCGAGCCCCGCGTCTACAGCCTGCCCGAGGCGCAGGACGCGCCGCGGCTCTCCGCCGGCAGCGCCTGGACCCAGCTGCGCCTGCTCTGGCAGTACGACTGGAAGATCACGACGGCGGCCTGGTCGCTGTTCTTCAGCATCCTGCTGGTCTACTACCTGTCGTTGACCTGGATGCCGCGGATCCTGATCGGCGCCGGCTTCGAGGAGTACAAGGCCTTCCTTACCACCGCCTCCATGGCCGCCGTCGGGCTCCTGGGCGTGGTGGTGGCCGCGCTGCTGGTGGAGCGGGTGGGCCGGAAATGGATCCTGGCGATCACCGGCCCGCTGTCCGCGCTGACCCTGGTGATCGTGGCGATCGTGGTGGACATCCCGACGGCGGCCGTGTTCTGGCTGCTGGTGTTCGGCTTTGTGGTGCAGGTGGCCATCCCGGTGCTCTACGCCTATGTCTCGGAGCTGTATCCGACGGAGCTGCGCGGTTCGGGCTTCGGCTGGGCCTCGACGTTCTCCCGGCTCGGCGCCGGCTTCGGCCCGCTGATCTTCGCGGCGTTCCTCTGGCCGGAACTGGGCCTCGCGACCTCGTTCGCCATCGCCGGGGTGCTGGTGCTGCTGAGTGTGCTGTGGATGGCGTTCTTCGCCCCCGAGACCAAGCAGCGCCACCTCGCCTAAGCCGCCGGACTGCGCCCGGTTGCGCCCCTCCCCTCGGTTTGCCCTGTCACTTTTGGTGCTTCTGAGGGGCTCAGAGGCACCAAAAGTGATAGCGCAACGGGGTGTTCAGGCGTGTGTTCAGGCGGGGGCGGGGGTTTCCGCGGTGGCGAGGGAGGCCAAGGTGGAAACCAGCAGCCTGCGCTCCACCACCTTGATCCGTTCGTGCAGGGACTCCTCGGTCTCGCCGTCCGCGACCGCCACGGCTTCCTGGGCAACGATCGGGCCCGTGTCCACCCCGGCGTCGGCCCAGTGCACCGTGCAGCCGGTGACCTTCACGCCGTAGGCCAGCGCGTCGCGGACCCCGTGCGCGCCGGGGAACGAGGGCAGCAGGGCCGGGTGGGTGTTGAGGTATTTGCCGCCGAACGCGTCGATGAAGTCCGCGCTGACGATCCGCATGAACCCCGAGGACACGACGACGTCGGGCGAGTACCCGGCCACGGTGTCGGTGAGCGCGGCGTTCCAGGCTGCCCGGTCCGGGTAGGCCTTGAAGTCCACCACGAAGGTCGGGATTCCGGCGGCGGCCGAGCGCTCCACCCCGAAGGTTCCGGGCCGGTCCGCGCCGACGGCGGCGATCTCGACGTCGAGCCTGCCCTCGTGCACGGCGTCGATGACGGCCTGGAGGTTGGAGCCGGTGCCGGAGACGAGGACTACGATGCGCATTGTCCTAGCTTATGGGGCCGCTCGCGTAGGCTGGAAACCATGAATCCCCCGAACGACTCCGCCGGCAGCAAGGGCGGCCAGCCGCAAGGCCAGCACCCGCTCAGCGACGCGGCCAAGGCCTCGCAGGCCAAGACCCATAATCTGTTCCGCAGCTTCGTTGTGGCGGTGCTGGGGTCGTTCTTCGTCTACCAGCTGGACATCAATTACCTCTGGCTGAGTGCACTTCTGACGGTGGCCGCGATCGTGCTGGGCATCATGGTGCTGGTCCGGTACGCCAAGCTCAAGGAATCCAAGTTCGTGCTGTTCGGGACGATTTCGGGGATGGTGGTCCTGGCCGTCCAGGTGCTGCTGCTCGTGACCTCGGCACTGTTCTTCAACCAGGTCCGGGACTACCAGCAGTGCAGCCGCCAGGCCCTCACCCAGCAGGCCGCCTCAATGTGCCAGACCCAGCTGGAAGAGTCGCTGCCGCGGTTCCGCTGAGTGCGGTTCCGCTAACCGCCGGGCGGCGTTAGACGGACGCCGTCTCCAGGTCCGCTTCGCGCAGCTTCTGCTGGCGTTCCAGCCACGGTCCCGCGGCGTAACCGATCACGACGCCGATCCCCACCTCCGCGGCCACGAACAGTGCCGTCCGGAGCGGGTCGGGTCCGATCTCCGTGAGCCGTCCGATCCCGGCGGAGCCGCTCGCCAGCCAGGCCAGGCCCGCTGCCAGCAGCCCGGCGACGCTGCCGACCATCACGCCGAGCGCCAGGGTGGAGACCGTGGCGGTGAACCAGCGGGCGTGGATCTTGATGGAGAGCCATTCGTCGAAGTGGTTTTCGCCTTCGCGCAGGAACCACCAGCCGGCCAGGGTTCCGGCGAGGACCGGCACCACCATCGCGGCCACCGCGAAGTCCAGCGGCCCGGCCGGCAGCGCCGCGAACACCGGGATTGAGGGCAGCGGCCCGACGGCGGTGCCCAGCGCCCCGGCCTGGGAGCCGACGCCCAGGGCGACGCCCGCACCGGAGATCCAGGCGAGCGCGAACACCGCCAGGTTGGGCAGGAAGCCGAGCTGCGCGATGGTGAGCATGGCACCTCCCGTCGCTCCGGCGTCGAGCGCTTCATAGACCGCGACCACGAGGTTCCAGTGGACGAAGAAGGTGGCGGCGAGCAGCACGCAGGACATCGCCAGGCTCGCCATCAACGCCACGAATCCGGCCTTGAGCGCGGACCCAAGGTAGGAGCCGGCCCAGCGTGAATGCTGGCTGGTGCGGGCGAGCCAGTCCACGGCGTCGACGCCGATCAGGCGGCTCCAGGAACCTGCCTCGCGGCGGGCGCCGATCACCATGCCCAGCCCGAACGGGATCAGCGGGATAAAGGCGGCGGACCAGAGGCCCACGCCGACGTCGTCCGTACGGCAGACAAAGCCGGTGGTCAGACCGAATGCGGCGTACATCAGCCAGGAGCCGAGCAGCGCCTGCCAGAGCTGATCCGTGTACGAGGCGCGGGCCAGCCGCCGGCCCGCGCGCCAGGCCAGCAGGAACGGGATCAGGGTGAGCCCCAGCGGGGTAAGCGAAAGGACGCCGGACTGCGGTTGGGCGGCCGCGGAGCCTGCGCCCACGATGTCCAGCAGCAGCGGGACGCCATGGATCAGCAGCCATGCCTGGCCGGCGAGGCGGGCCAGGGCGTCGGGTGCGCCGTTCAGGAAACCGGCGGTGGCCCACACGGCGAGGATCGGGGCGGCCACCACCAGGGCGGAGATAATGGCTGCCTGCGCGGACTCAAGGGCTCCCTGCAGCCACAACGGCATCGGAAGTCCACGTTCCCCGGTCTGATCAGCGCGCAGTTTCATCGTGTTCCATGGTGCCATGTGCGGGGGTTCCTGCCCGTTCCGACAGGCTCAATCGGCCGATTTGACCGGGATTTTGCGCGTATTGCGGGGTTCCGGGATGAATTCAACTGCCCTCCTTGCCGGCGCTTTTTTCCCTACTCCGCCGTAAAATTGGAGTGTCCGCAATCAGTGGTTGGAGGCAGAAAATGACTACCGCATCTCCACATGCACACGGCGCTCACTTCGGACGGACAGACGTCCAGAACGTCGGCATGGGTGTAGGTATCGTCTTGATAGTCGTGGGCATCCTGGGGTTCATCCCCGGCATCACCACGCAGTACAACTCATTGGCGATCGTTGGACCGAATTCCACGGCCCTGTTCCTAGGCCTGTTCCAGGTATCGATGCTGCTGAACATCATTCAGGCCCTCATCGGCACCATCGGCATAGTGATGTCCCGGGACAACCCCATGGGCGCCCGGAACTTCCTCATGGGCTTTGGCCTGCTGTACATCGTCCTTAGCGTCTACGGGCTCATCGTTGGTGTGGACTCGGCGGCCAATTTCCTGTCGCTGAACGTCATGGGCATCTGGGGCTTTATGATCTTGGGCGTAGCAATGGTAGGCGCCGGTTGGCTGATGTCGAGGCATCTGGCTGACGACGCAGGAACCCGGTAAGCAAACAACCGGGAAAAAGGGAGCCGCGAATGAGTAACGTTTCATAGCATTCTGAAAATTCGTACTACCTGCTGGTGCAGTCGCCTCGCGGAAACGCAGCGGCTGCACCAGCTTTATTTGTGCTCGGGGCCTGGTGGGAGTTGGTCGTGTTTCGGGGGTTGGTCGTGTCTCGGGACGTGGCGGGGGGCACCCGTTCGCCACACCCGCCGGCCCGGCAGACTGACGACGAAGGCTCCAGGCTTCCGCACCGTCGGTGCCTGGTATCGACGAACTCACGCCCATACGCCACAAGCGGCCGCTAAGCATCCTTTCTTAGCGGCCGTTTGCGTCCAATCGCCCACATATGGGCTGCGGCTAGAAGCGGATCAACGAGTACGGCAGGCTCGGCAGGTTCCCCGCAGTCCAAGGGCGGTCCGATTTTTCGACCGGAATGAGCCCGCGGCCGTCGCGAACCACCAGCACCACCGTGCCAACGATGGCGAGCAAAGCTACCGCAGCCAGAATGATCAGCAGAACCACAAAGGACCCAGTCATGTCCAACACCTCTAACATCAATTTTACTGCGGTCTGCTGCTGCGAGAATGGCCAGATGACCGCCATCATCCTGGGCTGGAACCCGGACCGCTGGAATGACTGGAACTACGCCGACGCCGTGGAGCGCGTGGCCGCGACCGGGCTGCACCTTGAGCGCTGGAGCGTGGGCCGCCACCGGAATATCAGCGCAGGTACGGACGCCTGGCTGCTCCTGCAGGGAGACCGCGGCCGGGGACTGACCGGCCATGGTGTCGTGATTTCCGTCCAGCCCGAAGCCGGCCCGCACTCGCTCTCCTCAGAGGAAGCCGCGCCGGATGAGGCCCCGATGTATGCGCAGGTCGCCTTCGACGCCCTCCTGCCGCCCGGTGAGCAGATCGCCGTCGACGTACTCACGGAGGCGCTGCCCGGGGTGCCGTGGGACAGCGATGATGCCATCGAGCTGAGCGTTGAGCCGGCCGAGGAAGCGACCATCCGGGCACTTTGGCAAGACTTCGGACCCCCGCTGGGCGTGGACCCCACCCGGCCCGGACATGGCACCTACCCGCAGCACGCACTCACCCGGGTCATGGTGAACCGCTACGAACAGGACCCCGACGCGCGGCGGGCCTGCATTGCGCACCACGGCAGCAGTTGCGCGGCCTGCGGCTTCTCGTTCGAGCAGACGTACGGCGAGATCGGCATGGACTTTATCCCGGTACACCACCTCGTCCCGGTCTCCCAGCTCGGCAGCGGCTACCAACTCGATCCCATCACCGACCTCGTCCCGCTGTGCGCCAACTGCCACGCCATGGCGCACCAGGGTGTGGGCACGCCGCGGACGGTGGCCGAGCTGCGCCGGATCATCGGCGACGCCGGGTTCCTCCGCGGATCCACGGTCACCGAAGAACAGCTCGAGGCCCAGCGGCAGGCCCGCGAGCTCCTGGGACCGCAGTAGCACCATCCGTTTGCCACAAATGGCCGCTATCCGCGGTTGGACATGCTCATTCTGCGCTGCAACGGGTGGGCATATGGGGACTATGTCCAGTCCTCGGCCCGCACGGAGGGCATGTCCAGTGGGCCAAGCGCCCCCAGCCCTGAACCACGCCCCGTTAACCCACTCTTCCCTCCCGCGCCATCCCCCTCACCCCGCGCCGACAGCCTGCCCCCGCACTGTGGAGGGGTGAGGATCGCAATTGTTGCTGAGTCATTCCTGCCGCTGATGAATGGGGTAACCCACTCGATCCTGCGGGTCCTGGAGCATCTGCAGGATCGCGGAGACGAGGTGCTCGTGATCGCGCCCTCCACGCAGGACGCGGAGTCCCCCACCGAGGTCTACGGGGCGCATGTCCACCGGCTGCCCTCGGTTCCGCTGGCGGGCTACGCGAACGTACGGGTGGCGATGGGCGGTGTCTCTCGGGTCAAGCGAATCCTTGCCGAATATGCGCCCGACGTGGTCCACCTGGCGTCGCCGTTCGTGCTCGGCTGGCGCGCGGCCCAGGCCGCCCACCAGCTGGGGATCCCCACCATCGCCATCTACCAGACCGAGGTCCCGGGCTACGCCGGCCGGTACGGTGTCCCGTTCCTGGAGAACTGGGCCTGGAACAGGGTGGAGAACATCCACCTGCTCGCCTCCCGGACCCTCGCCCCGTCCAGCTTCGCGCTCAACCAGCTCCGCGGCCGCGGCATTCCGCGGGTCGAGATGTGGCGGCGCGGCGTGGACACCGAACGGTTCTCCCCGGGCAAGCGCGACGCCGGCTGGCGGACCGCCGTCGCCCCCGCCGGCGAGCGCATCATCGGCTACGTGGGCCGGCTCGCGGTCGAGAAGCAGGTGCAGGACCTCGCCGTGCTGGCCGATGTCCCCGGCACCCGGCTGGTGATTGTGGGCGACGGGCCCCAGCGGCAGGCCCTTGAGGACGCCCTGCCCCACGCGGTCTTCACCGGATTCCTCGGCGGCGAGCAGCTGGCCCGGGCGGTGGCGTCCTTCGATCTCTTCGTGCACCCCGGCGAGTTCGAAACCTTCTGCCAGACCATCCAGGAGGCGATGGCCTCGGGCGTGCCGGTGGTCGCCACCGGCCGCGGCGGCCCACTGGACCTCGTCGAGAACTCCTGCACCGGCTGGCTGTATGAGCCGGGGAACCTGACCGCACTGCGCTCCCATGTGGTGGACCTGATGGGCGACGACGCCAAGCGCCGCGCGTTCGCAGCGGCGGCCCACGCCTCGGTCCAGGGCAGGACGTGGACCGCCCTCGGCGCCGAGCTGGTCCAGCACTACCAGGCGGTCCTCGCCGCCGACATTTCCAGCACAACCACTCAAGGAGTCGCCCTGTGAGAATTTCCGTGATCGGCTGCGGTTACCTGGGAGCGGTGCACGCGGCCACCCTCGCCTCGATGGGCCACACCGTGGTGGGGATCGACGTCGACGCCGCCAAAGTGGAGCAGCTGGGCCGCGGTGCGGCCCCGTTCTTCGAACCGGGGCTGGACGAACTCCTCCGCGACGGCATCGCCACCGGCCGGCTCAGCTTCTCCACGGAATTCGCCGACGCCGCCCGCGCCGAGCTGCATTTCCTCTGCGTGGGCACACCGCAGTCCAAGACCTCCGACGGCGCCGACCTCAGTTACCTCGTCGCCGCTACGGAGGCGCTGCTCCCCCACCTCGCCGCACGCTCCGCCGTGGTGGGCAAGTCCACTGTCCCGGTCGGAACGGTGGACATGCTCACCGGTGTACTGTCGCCGCGGCCGGACGTGCTCCTGGGCTGGAACCCCGAATTCCTGCGCCAGGGCACCGCGGTCAAGGACTCCTTGGTCCCGGACCGCCTGGTTTACGGCGTCCCCGAGCACGGCCCCGCCCGCACCGGCCCGGCCCCCACCAGCTCCGCCAGGCCCACCAGCCCCGCCAGCACCGGCGCAGCGATCACCGCAGCCCTCGATGCCGTCTACGAACCCCTGCTCACCGCCGGGATTCCGCGCCTGGTCTGCAACTTCGCCACGGCGGAACTGATCAAGTCGGCGTCGAACGCGTATCTCGCCACGAAGCTCAGTTTCATCAACGCCATGGCCGAGCTCTGCGACGCGACGGGCGCGGACGTGAAACAGCTGGGCACGGCGATGGGCTTTGATCCGCGCATCGGCAGCCGGTACCTCCATGCCGGCCTGGGCTTCGGCGGCGGCTGCCTGCCCAAGGACATCCGCTCCCTCCGGGTCCAGGCTGCGGGGCTGGGCGTGGATTCGGTGGATCAGTGGATGGCGGTGGTGGATTCCATCAACCAGGACCAGCGTTCCCGCACTGTCGGGCTGGCCCTGGAACTGTGCGGCGGCCAGCTCGGCGGCCGCCGGGTCACCGTGCTCGGCGCCGCCTTCAAACCGGACACGGACGACATCCGGGACTCCCCTGCCCTGGCCGTTGCCCTCCAGCTGGCATCGGCCGGTGCCCATGTCACGGTGACGGACCCGGCCGCGATCAACAATGCGTGGCTCCGCTACCCGCAGCTGCGCTTCGAGCCGTCCACGTCCCAGGCCCTGGAAGGGGCCGAACTCGTGCTGCTGCTGACGGAGTGGGACGAGTACACCGCGATCCAACCGGCGGTCGCCGGCGCGCTGGTCCGTCGCCGGACCCTGCTGGACGCCCGGAACGTCGTCGACGCTGCCGCCTGGGAAGCGGAAGGCTGGACGGTCCGCGGCCTGGGCCGGGGCCAGGCGGCCAGCCCGGGCGAAGCCGCAGGTCACCGGCTGGTTTCGGCCAGCCCAGCCACCGCAGGCCGGTCCCAATGACGCACCGGGCGCCGAAACCCGGCCGCTGAAACGCCGGGCGCATGTGGTCACCGCCCAGCCGTGAGGCCCCTATGATTTCCTGAGGGGAGGACTCTATATGAACTACCGGTGGTCTCAAACTCTTACGGCGGTGGCACCGTGACGGCTTCCTCGCACCCGCCGCCCGGCGTCGACGCGGTGCTGGAATCCAGCCCCGATGCCCTTCTGGTGATCTCCGAGGACGGCACCATCCGCCTGGTCAACGCAGCCACGGAGCGCATGTTCGGCTACACCCGCGAGGAGCTCGTGGGCCAGGACCACCGCATGCTCCTCGCCGAGGGCTTCCGCAGCGGCTTCCACCGGCTCCTCTTCGCCCTCCGCAGGGAGGCCGACGCCGGCCCCGTCACCAACGCCGACGCCGCCGGCCCCGCCACGGAGCCAGACGCCACCGCCTTCGCTGCCTCCACCACCGCCAACCCCGGCCTCCCGCCGGTCGAGGCCTACGGGGTGCGGCGCGACGGCACCGAGTTCCAGGGCGAAGTGGCCTGCTCGCTGCTGGTCCAGGACGCCGACGGCGCCCCGATGAGCATGGCCGTCGCCGTCCGCGACACCTCGCACCGGCTCGCAGCGGACGCGGGACTCCGCGAAGCCCTGTCCCTGCTCAGCGCCACGCTGGAATCCACGGCCGACGGCATCCTCGTGGTCGGCGGCAACGGCCGGATCGCCGGCGTCAACAACCAGTTCATCTCCATGTGGGGCGTCCCGCGGGAGCTGCTGGCCACCCAGGACGACGAGGCCGTGATGGGCTTCGTCCTGGACCAGCTGGTGGATCCCGCACAGTTCGTCGAAAAAATCACCGCGCTCTACGCCGATCCGGACGCCGAGAGCCACGACGTCCTGGACTTCCGTGACGGCCGCACCTTTGAGCGCTATTCCCGCCCGCAGAAGGTCGCGGACCGGGTGGTCGGCCGGGTGTGGAGTTTCCGCGACGTGACCCCGGCCCGGATCGCGCAGGACAGGATCACCCAGGCCCTGGCCGATCTTGCCGAGCAGGCCGCCCAGCTCAAGGCCCTCGCGTTCCAGGACCCGCTGACCGGTCTGTCCAACCGGCAGCTCTTCAACGACCACCTCGAAGCAGCCCTGCGCGGGCCGTGCGGCACCGCCGTCGACGTCCTGCTCCTGGACCTGGACGACTTCAAGGAAGTCAACGACATCCTGGGCCACCACGCCGGGGACCAGCTGCTGATCGAGGTCGGCCGGCGTCTGCGGGAGTGTGTCCGCCCGAACGACGTTGTAGCACGCCTGGGTGGTGACGAGTTCGTGGTGCTGCTGGTCGGTGCGCTGGCCCCCGACGCGGTTGCCGAACGGATCGTCGCGTCCCTGCGGGTGCCGCTCTGGATCGACGGGACCATGCTGCGCCCGAGCCTCAGCCTGGGCCTGGCGTCGATCAACGAGGACGCCGTGGACGCCTCCGAGCTGCTGCGCCGGGCCGACATCGCGATGTACGCGGCGAAGGCGGCCGGGAAGAACCGGTACCTGCGGTTCCGCCCGGCGATGATGAAGTCACTCGTGGAACGCACCGAGCTGGAGGCCGGGCTGCGGCTGGCCGTGGACGCCGGCCAGATCACCGTGCACTACCAGCCCATCGTCTCGGCCCGGAGCGGTGTTGTGGTGAAAGTGGAGGCACTGGCCCGCTGGGAGCGCGACGGCGGCACCGTCCCGCCGTCGCAGTTCATCCCGGCAGCGGAGCGCAGCGGCCTGATCGTAGAGATCGGCACGGAGGTGCTGCTGAAGGGCTGCACCGAGCTGAAACCCTGGCTGGCGGAAGACGCCGAACGGTCCCTCGCCGTCAACGTCTCCGGGGTGCAGCTGCAGCACGGGGACTTCGCCGAGCTGCTGCTGGCCGTCGCCAGGAACACCGGCGTGGAACCGCGGCAGCTGGTCGTGGAAGTTACCGAAAGTGTCTTCTTCGTCGACGACTGCCATGTGATCCAGCAGCTCAGCGCCCTGCGGACCGCCGGCGTGCGGGTGGCGCTGGATGACTTCGGGACCGGCTTCTCTTCGCTGGGACGGCTTCAGGGGCTCCCCGTGGACACCCTGAAAATCGACCAGTCCTTCACGTCCATGATCCACACCGGCGATGAGAAACTGCCGATCCTCAGCTGCATGATCGCCATGGCCCACGGCCTGGGCCTGAGCGTCACGGCGGAAGGCGTGGAGACGGCAGCGCAGGTCGAATACCTGATGAAACTGGACTGCGATTCGCTGCAGGGCTTCCTGTTCTCCCGCCCCACCGCCGGTCCCGGCCTGAGGTCCGCCATTGCCCGGTCCAACGACGCGTTCGCCGCCTTGCGGGGAGAACGGGTGTCCGGGCCGCGGTGACCCGGCACTTTGGGTTGCCGGGGTACTGGACAAGGACCCCCTGACCCTATGATTCAGGAACGCACTGTCCGCGGCGCCGCCGTGGAACAGCCATCAACACATCATCCGTCGCTTCGGGGGGCCGGTATCACCGTGGGAACAGGGATTGAAGAAAGCCTGCTGGAGCATGGTCCCGATGCTGTCCTGCTGCTGACCGCCGAGGGAACCATCGCCTTTGCGAACGCGGCCGCCGAGCGTCTCTTCGGCTACCCCCGCGAGCAGATGCTCGGAGCACAACACACCATCCTGCTCTCCGAGGACGAGCGCGGCGGCTTCCTGCGGGTCCTGGGCCGGCTGGGCCGCGGCAGCCTGTCCGGCAGCCGGCCATTCGCGGCGGCAGGCCGGCGTCGGGACGGCAGCGAACTGTCCCTGGAGATCACCTGCTCGCTGGTGACGCTCGACGGCGGCCCGGCCATGGCGGTTGCCGTCCGGGACGGCAGCCACCGGGAGGACACCGATTCCGGCCGCCGGCTGGCGGTCTCGCTGCTCGACGCCACGCTGGAATCCACCGCCGACGGGATTGTGGTCATCTCCAATGAGGGACTCATCACCGGCATCAACAACCAGTACCTCAAGCTGTGGGGCATGCCGCCGGAGCTGCTCGCAGCGGAGGACCCGACGGCGCTGGTCACCTTCATCTCCCGGCAACTGCGCGATCCGGAGTACTTCCTGCAAAAAGTCACGGAACTCCAGGCCGACCGGTCCAGGCAGAGCCACGATGTGCTCGAGTTCAAGGACGGCCGCACCGTGGAGCTCTACTCCCGGCCGCAGAAAGTCGCGGACAAGATCGTGGGCCGGATCTGGAACTTCCGCGACATCACCTCCACACAGCGCGCCCAGGACCAGGCACGCCGCGCCCTGGCGGAACTCGCCGAGCAGGCGGACAAACTCAAGGAACTCGCGTTCCAGGACCCGCTGACGGGGCTGGCCAACCGGACCCTCTTTACCGAACGCGTCGCAGCCGCCCTGCTGACCCACGACCCGGTGCACGTGCTCCTGCTGGACCTGGATGACTTCAAGGAAGTCAACGACATCCTCGGCCACCACGCCGGCGATGAGATGCTGGTGAAAATCGCCGGCCGGCTGCAGCAGTGCGTCGGGCCGCACGGCACCGTGGCGCGCCTTGGCGGGGACGAGTTCGTGGTCCTGCTGATCGGCTGCAACGATTCGGACGCCGTGGCCCAGCGGATAGTGGCCACCCTTAACGCCCCCTTCTCCATCGAGGGAAGCCTTATGCGGCCTGCCCTCAGCCTGGGGGTCGCCTCGCGCGGCGCCGGGGCCATGACCTCCTCGGAGCTGTTGCGGCAGGCGGACTTGGCCATGTACGCGGCCAAGGAAGCCGGCAAGAACTGCTACCTCCACTTCCAGCCGGCGATGCTGGCCGAGCTGGTGGCACGGACCCAGCTGACTGCCGGGCTCAGGCGGGCCGTGGAACTGGGGCAAATCGTGGTGCACTACCAACCCGTGGTGTCCACGGAGCTGCTGGAGGTGGTGCAGTTCGAGGCCCTGGCCCGCTGGCAGTTCGAGGGGAAGCTGATGCCTCCGGATGAGTTCATCAGGACCGCGGAACGCAGCGGCCTGATCCGGGACATCGGGGCGGAGGTGCTGCGGCGCAGCTGCGTTGAGCTGCAGCCCTGGCTGGCGGAGGACCCGTCCCGGACCCTGGCGGTGAACGTGTCCGGCGTGCAGCTGCTGCACCGGGACTTCGCCGAACGCGTCCTGGACATCGCGGAGTGGGGCAACGTGGACCCGCACCAGCTGGTGCTGGAGGTGACGGAGAGTGTGTTCTTTGACCCCCGGTCCCACGTCATCGACCAGCTCGAGAGCCTGCGCGGGGCCGGCGTCCGGGTGGCCCTGGACGACTTCGGCACCGGCTACTCCTCGCTGGGCCGCCTGCAGCAGCTCCCGGTGGACATCGTCAAGATCGACAAGTCGTTCGTCTCCATGCTGCGCACCGGGGCGGAGAAACTCCCCATCCTGACCTCGATGATCCACATGGCCCGCAGCCTGGGCTTGAAGGTCACGGCCGAGGGCATCGAAACCCCGGAACAGGCCCACTACCTGATAGCCCAGGGCTGCGATGCCCTGCAGGGCTTCCTCTTCTCCCGCCCCGAGCCGGAGCACCGCCGCGAGCTGGGCATCCGCAACACCGCCGCGGCCGCCGCGGCCCTGGCCGGCGCCTCCCGCCCGGGATAGCCACCAGCCCGGGGTGCCTGGGGGCATCTTCTTGGGCGCGGCATGAGGCGCAGCACGCCGCAACCGGCTCCTGCGCATATGCTTCAGGGAGCGCAACCCGCCTTGCTCTCCGCAAGTGTGGCTGCCATCCATATCCACCGGCTTGGGGGCAGGCAAACACATGGAAGCTGGACTCGCACAAGTGCTGCTGGAGCACGGCCCGGATCCGATGCTGCTGCTGGCTGCGGACGGGTCCATCTCCTACCTGAACACCGCCGCGGAGCAGCTCTTTGGCTACTCCCGGTCACAGCTGCTGGGCACGGACTCCAGCCTGCTCCTGGCCGAACCCTTCCGCGCAGACTTCCTCGCTCTCCTCGCCGGGCTGTCCGGCTCGGCACCCCGCTGCGCCGAGCCCTTCACGGGCTCCGGCCGCCGGGCTGACGGCACCGATATCCCGCTCGACATCACGTGCTCACTGCTGCCAGCGGCCGCGGGGGCAGGCTCGGCCGCGCCGTCCGTCGCGGTGTCGGTCCGCGGCGCCGGGCACCGAGCCGAGCTGCGCGGAAACCACCCGGACGACGGCGGCAGTACAGCGGGCGGGGCGGCGCACCGCCGTCGGACGCTGGCGGCGTCCACGGCCGCTCCCGCCGCCTTCGCCGGGCACGATGACCAGGTGCGGGCCGGGGTGCTGCGCGATCCGCTGACGTCGCTGCCCAACGGCACCCTGTTCAACGAGCGCCTCGCCGCGGCGCTGCGCCGCCCGGACCCGGTGGACGTACTGCTGCTGAACCTGGATGACCTCAGGAACCTCAACGACGTGCTGGGGCGCTCCGCCGCGGACCAACTGCTGGTGGAGGTCGCGAGACGGCTGCGGAACTTCGTCCGCCCGCATGACACCGTCGCCCGGCTCGGCGGCCGCGAGTTTGCGGTGCTGCTGACCGAATGCCTCAACGCGGAGGCGGTGGCGGCTCGGATCGCCGAGTCGCTGCACGTGCCCCTGCGTGTTGGTGGCGCGCTGGTCCGGCCGGGTGTGAGCATGGGCCTGGCCTCCCGGACTTCTCCGACGCTCGACGGCGCGGAGCTGCTCCGGCGGGCCGACGCGGCCATGACGGCGGCGAAGACCGGCAAGAACGCCTGGTTGCAATTCCAGCCGGAGATGCTGGAGTCCGTGGCCATCACGGCCGAGGTGGACACCGGTGCCGACGGCCAGGCCGGGCTCCGGCAGGCGGTGGAGCTGGGCCAGATCTCGGTCCACTACCAGCCCGTGGTGTCCCCGGGGCTCGGTGCCGTGGTGCAGTTCGAGGCGTTTGCGCGCTGGGAACGGCACGGCCGGCTGGTTCCGCCCAAGCAGTTCCTGCCCGCGGCGGAGGAGAGTGGACTGATCCGCGAGATCGGCGACGAGGTCATGCGCCGGGCCTGCGGCGAGATCCGGCCCTGGCTGGCCGGCGACGCCGCGTGCAGCGTTTCGGTGAACGTCTCCGGCCTGCAGTTCCAGAACCGCGACTTCGCCGCGGGGGTACTCGCGATTGTGGCCTCCGCCGGGGTGGACCCGCGCCAACTCATGCTGGAACTGACGGAGAGTGCGTTCTTCGCGGCGGACTCGGCCGTGCTGTACCAGCTGCGGCAGTTGCGGGACGCCGGGGTGCGGATCGCGATGGACGACTTCGGCACGGGCTACGTGTCCCCGGACCGGCTCACGGAGCTGCCGCTGGACAAGGTGAAGATCGACCGCTCCCTGGTGGCCATGATCAGGACCGGCCAGGAACAGCTGCCGTTCTTCGGCATCATGATCGACGCGGCGCACGCCCTGGGCCTGAAGGTCACGGCCGAGGGCGTCGAGACGCCGGCCCAGGCCCGGTACCTCATGGACCGCGGCTGCGACTCCCTGCAGGGCTATTTGTTCGCCAGGCCGGCCCCGGCCAGCGGGCTGGCCGGGGCAAGGGATCGCGCACTGGCGGCGATCGCCACGGTTGACGCCGCTCAGTAGCCCCGCTGGGGCCGGCGGGTGCTTGCGCTTACTGCCGGGCCTTACTGCCGGCGGTCGAGCTCGTCGAGGTCCGCGCCCACCATCGCCGCGCTGCGCTCCCACAGCTCCCTGGCCAGCTCCGGGTCGTATGCCTGTTTGTTGGCTTTCGCCAGCGCCCGCTTGGTGTAGTACGCGCCGGATATCCAGTCCTGCCCCGGAGTGGCCGTGGCGAGCCACACCAGGGTGTCCGCGCCTTGTTCGGGGTTCAGCATGAACCGGTTGAGGAAGCTCCGGTAGATGAACCGGAACGGGCTGGTGGTGTCCGCGGCGAAGTTGGTGGCCACGACGCCGGGGTGGAAGGCCGCCGTCGAGATCCCTGCCGCCTGGTAGCGGTTGTTCAGCTCGGCGGTGAAGAGAATGTTCTCGAGCTTGGCGTTGCCGTAGGCCAGGTTGGCGGAGTACTTGTTGGCGGTCTCGAGGTCGTTGAGGTCCAGCTTGCCGTACAGCGAGTTCGCAGCGCTGGAGGTGTTGATGACGGTGGCGTGGCTGGCGGTGAGCACGTCCATCAGCTCGGTGGTGAGCAGGAACGGGGCCAGGTGGTTGATCTGGAAGGTCTTCTCGTGTCCGTCCACGGTGAGCCCGCGGTGGCCCATGATGCCGCCGGCGTTGTTGGCCAGGACGTCGATCCGCGGGTACGTCTCCTTCAGCTGCGCGGCGAGTTGGCGCACCTGTGCCAGCTCGGCGAAATCGCTGACGAAGTAGTCCGCGCCGATCTCTTTCGCGATCCGCTCGGTTTTCTCTGCGGAACGCCCGACGACGACCACCCGCTCTCCCTGTTGGCTCAGCGTCCGCGCGGCGGACGCGCCGATGCCGTCGCTGGCTCCGGTGATGACAATGGTCCGAGCGGTCATGAGGAAATCCTTTGAGTTGAGCGAAGGCGGCAACGGGCCTGGTCTGCATCGAGCCTACCGAACCCAGTATCCGCGAACGCCCAGGAGCCCGCAGATTCGGCGATGACCAGCAGAATTATGGGCGGCTGGCGGCCGAAAATCGAGTCACGGGCCACTAATACTTGGTTCTATTTTCCCAATCACTGGCCAATTCCCATACGTCTACTTGGGTCATGGACAGGGCTACGTGGGATCCAAGAATTATTCCGGAAGAACGTACTCGGACAGCGCGTGGGCGGTCATTTTCCGTTGAGTTTCAGCGCTTTTGTCATGATACTGAACGCGTGCGCTGATGCTGGGGCGAGGTCCAGAGTCAGCGTGCGCCGCAGGCACATCGGAGTTTCCAGATGTGGCTGGGGTTTCGGGGGGAACGGGATTGTGGGCACAGTTTAACAGGTGCCCGGGGGGATATCGCGTATTCCATGACAGTTCTTTCTCCGCCATGAAAGACAACTGAAAACTACAGAAAAGAAAAGGACTCTTTTTCGCTTCCGGTCAGAGTGGCTAGCTTCACGCTAATCGGGAGTTATCAGCAGGACCACCATGGAAACGGCGATCAAACGCATGAAAGAAACGGCGATGAACATGAAACGTACCGCCAGCTGGCTCAGCAGAGTCGTAGTAATAGCGTTAGTTGCAGCCGGGGGGCTGTTGGGAATTTCCACCAGCGCTACCGCGGCCGATGACTACGGCTATGAGGGCAACAGCTTCGCCGGCGTGAGCAATCCGCCCACCTCGGACAAACCGCAGAGCAAGCTCTGGTGGCATGACGGATCCTGGTGGGCCGACATGTGGACCACCGGCACCGGCTGGGAGATTTACCAGCTGGACGTTGACTCGAAAACCTGGGTCAGCACGGACCTCACAAACGACACCCGTGCCAACACGCTGGCGGACACCCTGTGGGACGGCACGCACCTGTACATCGCCTCGCACGTCGTCACGGTGACCGGTGACACGACGCCTACGGCGTCGGTCCCAGGCCAGCCGGCCAAGCTGTACCGCTACAGCTACGCAAACGGAGAGTTCTCGCTGGACAGCGGTTTCCCGACCACGATCATGAACAACAGCAGCGAGTCGATGACGATCGACCAGGACAGCACCGGCGCCATCTGGGCCACCTGGACCCAGGTCTCCGAAGATTCAGCGGGCGACTTCACCAACACCGTCTATGTCAACCGCTCCGCGCCCGGCGGAACCAGCTGGAATTCCCCGTTCGTCATCCCCGTCGCCAACCCGACCCTGGCACCGGATGACATCTCCGCGATCGTGGCCTACAGCAGCAACAAGATCGGCGTCATGTGGAGCGACCAACTCACAGGCGCCGTGCGCTGGGCGACCCGCACCGATGGGACCAGCCCCACCGCGGCGTCCTCATGGAAAGTCCAGGACGCGGTCAAGGGCAACAAATACGCCGACGATCACCTGAACCTCAAGACGCTGCAGTCCGACAACTCGGGCCGGGTGTTCGCCGCGATCAAGACCGGCCTCAACGATAACGAAACCGACCAGAGCCTGGCGCAGGTTGAGCTGCTGGTCTTCAAGCCCGGAACCGGTTCTTTCACGGTGTCCACGATCGCCACCATCGAGGACTGCGTGTCCCGCTCGCAGATCGTCCTCGATTCAGAGCACAACACGGTGCACGCCTTCCATACGGCGCCGGGCACCGATGTCAGCGGCTGCGCCTACTCCGGCATCCCCGGCGCCATCTATGAAAAGACGGCATCCATGGACGATCCGGTCTTTGAGCCCGGACGAGGCACGCCGATCATCCAGGACGGTGCGTCCGACAACATGAACGATGTGACCACCAGCAAGCAGAGTGTCAACAGCACCACCGGCCTGGTCGTGCTGGCCAGCAACAACGTGACCAAGCGCTACTGGTTCTCCTACCGGGACCTCGGTGACACGACGGCGCCGGCAGCTGCTCGCCTGAACGATTTCGACAATGACGGCAACACTGATGTGATCGCCCGGGACGCTTCGGGGCAGCTGTGGCTGTACCCGGGCACGGGTACCGGTGACTGGTTCACCCGGCAGAGCCTGGGCGGCGGCTGGAATGTGATGACGTCGATCGTCAGTGCCGGTGATTTCAATGGCGACGGCGATGCCGATGTTATTGCCCGGGACAGCAGCGGGGAACTGTGGCTCTACCGGGGCACCGGGACCGGCGACTGGCTCCAGCGCCAGAACATGGGTGGGGGCTGGAACGTGATGACCTCCATCGTGGCACCGGGAGATTTCAACGGCGACGACATGCCGGACCTGATTGCGAGGGACAGCAGCGGTGAGCTGTGGCTGTACCCGAACAACGGGGAGGGCGACTGGTTCAAGCGGGTTGACCTGGGCGGCGGGTGGAACATTATGAGTTCCATCGTGGCTCCGGGGTACTTCGACGCCGATGGGAACGTGGACCTGGTGGCCCGCGACACCAGTGGCCGGCTGTGGCTCTACCCGGGTAACGGGCAGAACGAGTGGTTCACCCGGGAGAGCCTTGGGGCGGGCTGGAACGTCATGAACGCCATCACCGCTCCCGGCGACATGGACTCCGACGGCCTCTCTGATGTAATTGCCCGCGACACCACAGGGGAACTCTGGCTCTACCCGAACGACGGTGCCGGTGACTGGTCCACCCGCATCGATCTGGGTGGTGGGTGGGGTCCCATGACGGCGATCCTGTAGGACTGTAAGAGGTGGGTTAAATGCGGGAGAGCCCCGACCGTGTGGTTGGGGCTCTCGACCGTTTAATGATGTTCCGGCGGTGACCTACTCTCCCACACCCTCCCGGGTGCAGT